>DASTID010000071.1:0-5477 GCA_035717905.1 Sphingomicrobium sp.
GCGCGAGCGGCCATTGGCGCCGCTCGCAATTGATCCCGCATGCCCGGTGAAGCGGCGATCGCGCAGGGTGCAATGCCCTGCGGTGCGGTCCGGGCGCACTACCCCTTGCCGAAAAGTGGAGGCCACTTTTCGGATTAAGAAGGGGTAACGACAAGAATTGAAAGCGAATTGGAGATTGTGACGTGACCAAGCGCACCAGCGCCAAATACAAGCTCGACCGCCGCATGGGCGAAAACGTCTTCGGACGGCCCAAGAGCCCGGTCAATCGCCGCGAATATGGCCCCGGCCAGCACGGCCAGCGCCGCAAGGGCAAGCTTTCCGACTATGGCGTGCAGCTGCGCGCCAAGCAGAAGCTCAAGGGCTATTACGGCGACATCACCGAAAAGCAGTTCAAGAAGAACTATTTCGACGCCAGCAGCATGAAGGGCGACGCGTCGCAGAACCTCATCGGCCTGCTCGAGCGCCGGCTCGACATGGTCGTCTATCGCGCCAAATTCGCGCCGACGATCTGGGCCGCGCGGCAGCTGGTCAGCCACGGCCACGTTCGGGTCAACGGCGTCAAGTGCAACATCGCCTCGCGCCGGGTCGACCTGAATGACGTGATCGAGCTTGGCCCCAAGGCGCAGGAAATGGCGCTGGTGATCGAGGCGCAGAGCCTCGCCGAGCGCGACATTCCCGATTATGTCGTTCCCGACGGCACCTCGAAGGTGACCTTCACCCGCGTCCCCAAGCTCGACGAAGTGCCCTATCCGGTGCGTATGGAGCCGAACCTCGTGATCGAGTTCTACTCGCGCTGATCTACTGCGGCGCGCTCAGCAGTAAAGCGACGATCCACAGCTTTTGGTCTTGTTGCGCGACGAGTGCATGTCCTCCTGCGCGTCCTTGCTGATCTTCTCCCACTCGGCCGCCGTGCGGCAAATTCGCTGCGGAATCTTGGTCCCGGCCTCGGTGCTCAATTTACACACGATCTTGTCGTCGGCCGATTGGCGCACCGGCCCGGCATTGACGGTCGCCGCGGACGCCGACTGCGCCAGTAAGAAAAGCGCGAGGGTGAAGAGCGTCATCGGAAATTCCCCGACGAATATCAGCTATGGCGCGGCGGGGTCGCGGCGGCGGATCATCAGCAACCGCGCCGCGGGTCGGTCGGATTGCAGCCCAGCGTCTTGTTGCGCGAGCTGTGCAAATCCTCCTGCGCCGCCCGATAGATCTCCTCCCATTCGGCATGGGTGCGGCAAATCCGCTCGGGGATCTTGCTTCCCGCCCAGGTGACCTGAAGCTTGCAGACGATCTTGTCGTCCGCCTGATCATAGGTCGGGCCGGCATTGACCGCCACGGCTGGCGCGGCCTGCGACAAAGCCAGCAGGAGACCGAACAGCATCATTGATAATCCTCCTTGCACCGCCATACGCATCTCGCGGGAGCACTATTGGCAAAACGCCTGGTTGCAGCCGACCTGCTTGTTGCGGGAGGTGCTCAAGTCCTCCTGCGTATCCTTGTACATCTGCTCCCAGTCCGCATTGGTGCGGCAAATGCGCGTCGAGATCTTGGTCCCCGTCTCGGTCACCAATTTGCAGACGATCTTGTCGTCCGCCTGCTCATATTTGGGACCGGCGTTGACGGCGGCGGCAGTGCCCTGCGCCAGAAGCAGCGCGACTACAAAGCTGTTCATATCCAACCTCCGGACCCGATTTTATCCCAATTGCCCAGGCGAAGCCACCATGGGCGTCCCCCACCGACTCGGCCAATCGCTTCAGATTCGATGCAATATTGCGATTCTTGTACCGAATTCTCAGGACTCGATGGCTGGAGCCGCTGCGCTTGGCGGGCCCCGGCACGGCCAGATCAACGAGCGTCGAACATTCGCGGAAACAGCCGGTCAATGCCCGATCTCGGCATCCAGGAACTGGCCGATGCGGGTCAGCATCTGCGTCCTTGCATCGCTGTCGTTGAGGCCGTGGTCGAGTCCCTTGAAGCGCAGCAGTTCGGCCTGCTTGCCGGCGTCCTTCAAGGCGTCGAGCATCTTCTCGCTGTGGAGGATCGCCACGTTCGCGTCGAGGTCGCCGTGGACCAGCAGGACCGGCGCCTTGATCGATTCCGCGCGGCGCAACGGCGAGCCGGCGGCGACATGATCGCCCGAGCCGATTTCTTCGTTGACCAGCCGCCAGTTGCTGAAATTCTCGTACTGCAGCTTGAGCAATGACAAATCGGTGACGGGCGCGATCGCGACCACCGCCTTGTACAAGTCGGGCTGGACGGCCGCCGACTGCAGCGCGGCATAGCCGCCGTACGACCATCCCAGGATCGCAAGCCGCTTCGGGTCCGCGATGCCCTGGGCGACGAGGAACCGCGCCGATGCGGAGATGTCGGCGATCGCCTTTTCCCACTCCTTGAAGCCGTTCGCGCCCTCCCATTGCTCGCCGTAGCCCGCGGAACCGCGATAGTTGGGCTGGATCACGGCATAGCCGCGCGCCGCAAGGAACTGCGAAAGCCAGTCGAAGCCCCACTCGTCCCGCGCGCTCGGTCCGCCGTGCGGCAGGACGATCGCCGGAAGGTTCTTCGCTGGGCCGTTCGGCGGCAGAGTCAGATAAGCGGGGATCTGAACGCCGTCCGGCGCCGGGATCAGCACCGGCCGCACTTCAGCGAGGGTTCGCCGATCGAGCTCCGGCCGCACCGGCGCGACCTCGTCGAGATGCTTGGTGCGCTTGTCGAACAAATAAAAGGTGCCCGGGTTGGTGTCGCTGCTGGCGAGGACGACCAGCTTCGATCCGTCGGCGCTCGCGCCCTCGAAGGTGATCGCGGGATGCCCCGGAAGCGCGGCGCTGAGCGATGCCGAGAGCTGTTTGAACTCGGGATCGAAGTAGATGATCTCGCGGCCCTCGGTCGCATAGGTGTAGCCGATCACGCGTTGCCCGTGGCCGATGCGCACCACGCCGTCGATGTCGACCTTGTCGTTGGCCGCGATCAGGGTCGAAGAGCCGCTGCCGTCGAGCCTGGTGCGGAACAAAGCGTCGCGGCCGTGGACCTTCTGCAGCATGAACGCGGAGTCCGACTCCGCCTCGACCGCGATCGGGACGGCGCCTTGTTCGGTCCTCAGGTCATAGTCGATCAGCGGCTGCCATTCCTTCGACTTGGTGGCGCGATATTTGTAATGGATGATGCCGGTCAGGGCCTGCTCTTCGCCGGTCGTCGCGGCGATCTCCATGATCCGCACGTCCCCCCGTCCGTCGGTCATGTAGCCGTCGATGCCGGGGCGCGGCGCCTCGACCTGGCTTGCCTTGAGCGTCGCCAGATCGACCTCATAAACACCGAGGCCCTCGCGCGAATCGCGGATGTTCGATCCAAGGCGGGTCCGCTCGGCGACATAGGTGCGCTGCACCATCACCGAGCCGGGGCTGTCGGGGAGCCAGTCGAGGATGTCGCCGTCATATTGGCGGCCGACGGGGTTGTAGTAGTTCGCCGGCTGGCCGAGCTCCTTGACCTTGCTGCCGTCGGCGGGAATCGCGACCACGCGCGAAAAGCCGGCGACGTCGCTGTCGATGCGCTGGGTGCCGCCGAACTTGCAGACCATCTGCGTATCGGACGCAAAGGCGCACCAATAAAGCGTTTCCGGGTTGCCATCGGAACCGGCGACCGCCTTGGAGGCCTTGGTTGCGATGTCGACATATTCGAGCAGCGAGGCGCCGCCGTGCCCGGCGGCAATATACAGCAGCTTGGTGCCGCTCGGCGAAATGTCGACCGAACGGACCGCCTGCCGCGCGCCGAACGCGCGCGCATCCTCGGCCAGGCTGTGCGTCGGCGCTGCTGCCGAACTGCCCGCGGCCGACACCACGCACAGGTACGCGGCCGCGGCGGCGGCCCGAAATAGACGAAGTCTCACGCTGTACTCCCCACCCCGGGCGATCGGCACGCCGTCAGCTTGGCGAGAATTGGATTGCAAAACAAGGGGCTGACTTGGCGTTCGAACGACCGCCTGCTAGCCGCGCTGGCGATGACCGCCCCGCCGCTACCGGAATGGGCGCCGCACGAGGCGGTGTGGATCGGCTTTCCGAGCGACCCGGAGCTGTGGCTCGGCGACTTGAAGCCCGCCGAGCGCGAGGTCGCCGCCTTCGCCGAGGCGGTGCACGCCGGCGGCCGAGGCGAAACGGTCCGGCTGGTCGCGGCGCACGACGGCGCGGCGGAAAGCGCGCGCGAGCTCGCGCCGTTCGCCGAGGTCATCGTCGAGCCGTTCGGCGACATCTGGCTGCGCGACACCGGGCCGATCGTCGTCGGCAGCGGCCCGCAGCGCCGCGCGCAGGGCTTCGGCTTCAACGGCTGGGGCGGCAAGTACGATCTCGAGGGTGACCGGGACATCGGCGAGCGGCTCGCCGCGCGTGCCGGCTTGCCATTCGCCAAGGCCGACTGGATTCTGGAAGGGGGCGCGGTCGACGGCGACGGGTCGGGCACCGTGATCACCACCGAGCAATGCCTGCTCAACCCCAACCGCAACACGCTGACGCGCGACGAGGTCGAGCAACGGCTGCGGCGCGACCTCGGCTTCGAGCGCGTGGTCTGGCTCGGCTCGGGCCTGCTCAACGACCATACGGACGGCCATGTCGACAATCTCGCGCGCTTCGTCGCGCCCGGTCGGGTCGCGATCCCGACGGCGGCGAAGGACGACCCCAACGCGGCCGTGTACAAGGACGTCGCGCGGCGCCTGCGCGGCACCAGGCTCGACGTCGTCACCCTCCCCTCGCCCGGCCGGATCACCGACGAGGACGGTGAGATCATCCCGGCCAGCTACATGAACTTCACCATCGGCAACGCCGCGGTGATCGTGCCGCAATATGGCGCGCCCAACGACCGCGCCGCGGTCGAGGTCGTCCAGGCGCTGTTCCCCGATCGTGTTGCAATCGGGCTGCGCGCCGACCACATCCTCACCGGAGGCGGCAGTTTCCACTGCATTTCGCAGCAGGTGCCGGCGTGACTATTCCTCCCCTGCATTTGCAGGGGAGGTGGCAGCGCGAAGCGCTGACGGAGGGGTCTTTGCACGGACAGACGAAGACCCCTCCACCGCCTTCGGCGGTCCCCCTCCCCTCGAAATCGAGGGGAGGATAAAGGAGAAGCATGACCACCCTCACCGTAGCCGCGCTGCAGCTCGCCTTCACCGACGACACGGACGCGAACATCCGTGCGGTGAGCGAGCTCGTGCGTGAAGCCGCCGGCAAGGGCGCGGAGGTCGTGCTTCCGCCCGAGCTGTTCGAGGGACCCTATTTCTGCCGGGTCGAGGACGAGAGCCTGTTCGCGACCGCCCGGCCCACCGCGGAGCACCCCTCGGTGATCGCGATGCAGAAGCTCGCGGAGGAGCTGAAGATCTGGATCCCGACCAGCTTCTTCGAGCTCGACGGCCCGCATCACTACAACAGCCTCGCGATGGTCGGCCCCGACGGCACGGTCGCCGGCGTCTATCGCAAGAGCCACATCCCCGACGGGCCGGGCTA
>DASTID010000072.1:0-25356 GCA_035717905.1 Sphingomicrobium sp.
CGCGCCAGCGGAACTCGAAGCGGGCCTTGCTGAGCGCGTCGTCCCAGTGCCGCGCGGCCGGGTGGCCCTTGGCGAGGTCGGCCGCGTGGGCGGCCAGCTTGTAGGTGACGACCCCGACCTTCACGTCGTCGCGGTCGGGAAGCCCGAGATGCTCCTTGGGCGTGACGTAGCAAAGCATCGCCGTTCCGAACCAGCCGATCATCGCCGCGCCGATGCCGCTGGTGATATGGTCGTAGCCGGGCGCGACGTCGGTCACGAGCGGGCCCAAGGTGTAGAAGGGCGCCTCGCCGCAGCTCGCCAGCTGCTTGTCCATATTCTCCTTGATCTTGTGCATCGGCACATGGCCGGGGCCCTCGATCATCACCTGGCAATCGTGCGCCCAGGCTTTCTTCGTCAGCTCGCCCAATGTGTAGAGCTCGGCGAACTGGGCTTCGTCATTGGCATCGGCGATGCTGCCGGGGCGCAGGCCGTCACCGAGGCTGAAGGCGATGTCATAGGCCTTCATGATCTCGCAGATCTCGTCGAACCGCTCGTAGAGGAAGCTCTCGCGGTGGTGGGCGAGGCACCATTTGGCCAGGATCGAGCCGCCGCGCGAGACGATGCCGGTGACGCGCCTGGCGGTCAGCGGCACGTAGGGCAGGCGGACGCCGGCGTGGATGGTGAAGTAATCGACGCCCTGCTCGGCCTGCTCGATCAACGTGTCGCGGTAGATTTCCCAGGTCAGGTCCTCGGCGATTCCGCCGACCTTCTCCAGCGCCTGGTAGATGGGGACGGTGCCGATCGGGACGGGTGAGTTGCGGACGATCCATTCGCGGGTGTCGTGGATGTTGCGGCCGGTCGACAGGTCCATGACGGTGTCGGCGCCCCAGCGACAAGCCCACACCATCTTGTCGACTTCGGACGCGACGTCGGAGGCGACCGCGCTGTTGCCGATGTTGGCGTTGATCTTGACCAGGAAGTTGCGGCCGATCGCCATCGGCTCGCTCTCGGGGTGGTTGATGTTGCTGGGGATGATCGCGCGGCCGCGCGCGACCTCGTCGCGGACGAACTCGGGGGTGACGAAGTCGGGGACGGCGGCGCCGAAGTCCTCGCCGTCGCGGGGAGGGACAGTCCCCTCGGGGGACAGTCCCCGGCCGAGGTTTTCGCGCGTGGCGACATATTCCATCTCGGGCGTGACGATGCCGCGGCGGGCATAGTGCATCTGGGTAACATTTTGGCCCGCGCGCGCGCGCAGGACGCGCTTGCGGACGTTGGGGAAGGCCTGCACGCCGCCCGACCTGTCGGGGCCGAGCTGGCCATTATCCTCGGGGCGGACAGCTCTCGCGGAGACCTCCTCGACGTCGCCGCGGCCGCGGATCCAGTCGCGCCTCAGCTCGGGCAGGCCGGCCATGATGTCGATCCGGCTCGCGGGGTCGGTGTAGGGCCCGCTCGTGTCGTACAGCATCACCGGCGGCTCGCCGCTCGACGGCTCGAGATCGACCGCGCGCATCGCCACGCGGATGCCGTCGCGGCCCTCGACGTAAATCTTGCGCGAGCCGCGGATCGGCCCGGTGGTGACTTTGAGCTCGGTTCGAGCGGGCATATCCGCCATTGTCGACTCCTCTTCCTCCGGCCGCGCTAACGGCATCAGGTTCGATGGGTCCCGCGCTCGAGCGCGATCTCAGCCGCCGCGGCGGCTCCCCAGGGAAGACTCGTCCTTAGAACGGCGAAGCGCCGCGCGCCAGTTCGACGCGCGGCGCTCCGATGGGCCGGGCGCGCGAGCCTTACTTGCGCTTGCGCTGCGTCGCCTTGGCGGCCTGCTGCTCGGTCGGGCTGAGCGTGCCGTCGTGGTTGGAATCGAAGCGGTCGAAGCGCGACAGGATCGGCGACCGATATTCGTCGGCGCTGACCTTGCCGTCCTTGTTCTTGTCGAGCTGGGCGACGGCGTTGGCGCCGTTGGGCTTGGCGGCGGGCGCCTGCGGAGCCGCGGCCATGAACTCGGCCTTGCTCAGAATGCCGTCCTTGTTGGTGTCGAGCTTGGTGAACTCGGCATCGACCCGGCCGCGCAGCGCATTGACCCGCTGCTGCAGCGTCTTGGCCTCGGCCGCCGCGATCTCCGCCTGGCTCAGCGTCGCGTCGCCGTTGGTGTCGACCGCCTTGAAGTTCGCGTCGACGCCCTTGAGCAGCGCCGCGCGGCTCGGCGCCGGGCGAGCGGCCGCGGGGGCAGCCGGCTTGGCGGGCGCCGGCGCCGCGGTGGCGAGCGCGGGCGCGGCGGCGCCGAGGATCACCCCGGCAAGAATCGAAACATACGGATTGGACACTCGTAATCCCCCTAGCAGGTGGAAATGAAACCTGGACGTGCGGCGCGAATTAGCGACTCCCGCGCCCGCCGTCGATGCGGCTTAATCGCCACTGGCACCTTGCTGGCAACTGAACTGACCGCCCGCGCGGTCGCCCGCGTCCTCGCGCGCGGCCCCTCGGCGAGCGCAATTCCACTGTTGCCTCGCAGCCACAGGGGTTGGCGCAAATGGCCTCGAATCGCAATTCGGATCAACTTTTCGGCTTTGCTTTTCCGCAAATGCAGCCATAAGCCACGGTTAGAGGATTGTCTCACTCCGGTGGGGCGAACTGTGCGCTGCGCTTGCGTGCCGACGGGGCTCGCACAGCTCGGCCGAAGGGGGCAATCCGAACAGTAACAAGGTCGCGGCCGCGGCCTAGAACAGGGGAATACACATGCAGACGACTCACCGGCGTATCGCGCTTCTGACGGGCGCTTCGGTTGCAGCACTCGGCGCGGCAGCGCCGACCTTCGCCGCGACCGTCCCCGGTCCGGCCGGCCACACCATCACCCAGGCCGGCGACATCACCGACACGCTGGTGATTTGCGACATCGCTCCGGCACTTCCGAGCAGCCCCTGCGTCTACGGCGTGGACAATACCGGCACCGGCACGGTCACCTCGACGGTGAACAGCCAGCCGACCGGCCAGATCGTCCAGGATCTCAACTCGACCGCGGGCAGCGCATCGGGCACGATCACCAACAACGGCGCCGCCGAAATTCACGCGATCGCGCTCGCGACCGCGCCGGTCGCCGGCCTCGCCAGCGCCGACGCCAGCATCTCCACGGGCGTGTTCCAGTCCGTGTCGGCGCTGGAGACCGCGAACGCGGTGTTCACCATCGCCGGGACGACCGCCACCACGGGGACCGACGCATCGCTCCTGATCCTCGCTTCGGCCGTCGCCACGGGCACCAACGCGGTGGCCGATGCCGACGTCCACGGCATCAATCAAGTAGCGGCCGCGACCGGCGTCGGTTTCGACGCGGCCGCGACCATCACCAACAATGGCACGCTGACCGTGGAGGCCATTGCGTCGGCGTTCGGCACGACCGCCGCCGATGCCGACGCGGCGGTCCACGGCATTACCCAGCGCGCGGTTGCTGTCGGCGACGTCGCGACCGTCACGCTCAACAACAACGGCGTCATCAACCTGCTGGCGACGGCGGTGGCCTCGGCCACCAGCGGCGGTGCATCCGCCGACGCTTCCGTCACTGGCGGCATCGAGCAAACCGCCACCGGCGCGACGGCGACTGCGGTGTTCGTCAACAGCGGAACGGTCAGCCTTCATGCTGCCGCGACGGCGAGCGCCAGCGGGTTCGCCGACGCGGACGCCACGGCGAACTCGGGTATCGACCAGGATCTCAACGGCACCCTCGTGGCAGGAACCGTTACCAACAACGGCCTGATTGCCATCGCTGCCAGCGCGGTGGCGAACGGCTCGGGCGCTTCCGCGGCCGCAAACGCCGCGAGCGGGATCGACCAGAGCGCCAACATTGCGGGGGGCGGGACGGGGACGCTCTCCGCCGTGAACAGCGGAACGCTTTCGCTGAGCGCGAACGCGACGGCGAGCGCGACGGACAGCAGGGCCGACGCAGAGGCGACGGCCACGGCGGGCATCGTCCAGGCCGCGAATGGCCTGGGCGCCACGGCCAACCTGTCGATGGCCAACAATGGGCTGGTCTCGCTTGTGGCCAATGCCAATGCGACCGGCGCGACGACGGCGGAGGCGGACGCCACCGCGACCTCGGCCATGCACCAGTCGGCGAACAACGTCGCAGTGTACAACGCCACGATGACCAATGCGGCGACACTGACGGCATCGGCGAACGCGGTGGCTGTGGCCGCCAACGACGCGACGACCGATAACGCCGATGCGGACGCTTCGGCTTCCGGCATGTTCCAGGAGGTCGGCGGCGCGGTCCTCACCGCCAGCCTGTCGATGGTCAACAGCGGCACCGTCAACGTCGTCGCGAACGCGACCGCTTCGGCGCAGGAAAATGTCACCGCCGAAGCCGACGCGCTGGGCGCCGGCCAGGAACTGCAGGCGACGACCGTCAACTCGGCCAGCTTCGCCAACAGCGGCGCAATTACCGTCAACGCCAACGCGATTGCCGTCGGCACGTCCGGTGACGCGGACGCGGACGCGACCGGCTATATCGCCACGGGCTTCGGCGGCGCCGCCGGAACGCTCACCGCGATCAACAGCGGGACGATGAACGTCACCGCCGTCGCCGCCGCTCCGGGCAGCGCCGATGCGTTCGCCGGCGGCATGCGCGCCCTCGGCGTGGATGGGTCGGTCAGCCTGTCGAACAGCGGGAACCTGCATGTCGTGGCCAGCGCCAGCGGCGGGACGACCAGCGAAGCGACGGCGATCGGCATGGACGCAGCTTTCCACAACGGCGTCACCACGATCACCAACAGCGGCACGCTGTCGGTCGACGCGATCACCGCCGGCAACGGCGACCCGATCGCTGCCGGCATCGTGGTCTTCACCACCGGCGCGCCGGGGGTCGACGATGTCACGACGATCAACAACTCGGGCGACATCATTGTCCGCGAGAGCGTCGACGGCGGCACCACATGGCGCCGCGGCTCGGCGATCGACGTCAATCCGCTCGGCTTCCCGTCGAGCACGCCGACGGTCGTCAACCTGCTCGCCGGCAACATCTACGGCGATATCGACATCAACGCCGGGGACGAGATCAACGTCACGGATGGCACCACCTACTTCGACGGCATCATCAATCCCGACAATATGCCGATCGCCGGGGTCACCGACCTGGCGCTCGACGCGGGCGTTGCCGGCGACGGCGCGCTGACCATCTCGGGCGGCGGCAACCTGATCCTCGCCGATCCGCGCAACACCGGCAACCCGGCGACCTACGACGGTCCGGCCTATGCCTTCGTCGACACCTTCACCGTCGCCACGGATGGGACGATCACCTTCGAGCTGCAGCCCAACGCCGACACCACCGATGTCGACGGCGAGACGCAGCTGGTCGGCACCTATCCGCAGGTGTTCGCCAACACGGCGACCCTCGAAGGCACGCTGGTCGCGCGCATCCTGCCTCCGGGCGGGCTGTTCGCCGACAGCTACTTCTGGGACAATGTGATCGACGCGACGACCCGCGTCGGTGGGTTCGACGGCGCGCAGTGCGTGCTCGACAGCCCGCTCGAGGGTTCGGTCTTGCTGTCCGGCCTCGACTGCATCGAGGATGATTCGGGCAACATCGACCTCGCGCTGAGCCGGGTTCCGTTCGACGAGGTGGCCGGGCTCAACCAGAACGGCCTGTCGGCCGCCGAAGGTCTCGAGTGCCTCTACAACACCTCGCTGACCGGGCCGTTCGCGACCCTGGTGGCGGACCTGTTCCGGATCACCGACGAGGGCGACTTCAACACCGCGATGAACATGCTGGCGGGCGAAAGCTACGCCCAGTATCTCCAGTCGTTCCCGAGCCTTGGCGTCCACTACAACGACATCATCGCTCATGCGACCGACTGCGAGGTTCCGGCGCTTGCCGGCTCGGTGATCGAGTGCCGCGCGTCGGCTCCGGTCCATATCTGGGGCCAGATCGACTATCAGTGGCGCAAGGTCGACGGCGACGACGAAGCCCCCGGCATCAAGTCGAAGCGGATGACCGGGCTCATCGGCGTCGACGGCGTGATCGGCGGCTCGGCGATCGTCGGTGCGAGCATTGGCGTGGTCAACAACCACATCCGCGACCGCTTCTTCGCCGACGAGGTCCAGGGCGACGGCTACCTGTTCGGCGCTTATGCGGCGTTCGACCCGGGCGCCTTCTTTGTGAAGGGCGTCGCGACCTACGCGTCGTTCGACGGCGACGCCGAGCGGCACATCGACCTGACGCCGTTCGGCGGGACGCTCGTCGGCTCGACGCGCGGCGACCCGGACGTCAAGATGTGGACGGTCGGCCTGCACGGCGGGGCGCGGTTCCCGATGGGCGCCACCTCGGTGATCACGCCGTACCTCAACCTCGACTATGTCCACGCCAAGATGGACGCGTTCATCGAGAACACGACGACGGGCGCGGAGCTGCACCTCGACGACAACGACGCCAATCACAGCTTCTTCACCGGCGGCGTGAAGTGGGCGACGCAGATGGGCGGCGTGGTTCCGGAAGTGAACCTTGGCTATCGCCACCGGTTCGGCAATACGCGGACGAACATCACCGAAGCGTTCAATTGCCAGATCGACCTCTGTCCGTTCGACATCGTCTCGTCGGGCGAGAAGCGCGGTACGTTCCTCGCCGGCCTGTCGATCGGCGGCAAGATCGGCTGGGCGGACTTGAGGATCGGTTACGAGGGCGAGTTCAACGGAGACGTGAAGAGCCACAGCGGCAACTTCCGCATCGTGGTTCCGATCGGCGGACACGCGGCCCCGCCGCCTCCGCCGCCTCCGCCTCCGCCTCCGCCTCCGCCGCCGGAAATGGCTCCGCCGCCTCCGCCGCCGCCGCCTCCGCCCCCGCCTCCGCCGCCTCCGGTGGAACGCGGCGAGCGCGGGCAGTAAGCAAGACGGACACGGCAGGCGCGCCAAAGCGCCTGCCGGATCCGGCGAAGGCCAGACTGGAAATCAGGAGAAGAGGGGGGAAACCCCCTCTTCTTTCTTTATCGGGCGCTGATTTTCTGCCAGATCAATTGTTTATCCACGACAAAGACGAATCATGAGCAGCACCAAGACGACCACCGCACCAGCGCGCGGCCGGCGCGCCCCGAATGCCCAGCCGGGAAATCGCCCCGGCGCCGAACGCAGCGCCGACGCCGCAATTTCGCAGGCGCAGCAGGGCAAGGTGAACGTGACTCCCGGCACGGCGGTCGAAATGGCAGGGAAGCTCTACAGCTCGGGAAAATTCGATCAGGCCGAACGGGTTTGCCGCCAGCTGATCGCGGCCCGCCCGCGCAATGCCGACGCGCACAACATCCTCGGCGTCACCCTGCAGGCGATGGGGCGCGGTGACGAAGCGATTGAAACCCTGAAGCGCGCGGTGGAGCTCGCTCCGACCGCGGCGAGCATCCACGCGAACCTCGGCGAAATTCTTCGCCAGCAGGGCAAGACGGAGGAAGCGGCCGAGGCGCTCGAGGAGGCGGTAAAGCTCGATCCCGAGCACGCCCAGGCACTGAACAACCTCGGGATCACCTATTTCGAGCGCAACCAGCCCAAAGCCGCGGTCGAACATTACCGGCGCGCCATCGCCGCGCGGCCCGACATGGCCGAGGCGCACAACAATCTCGGCAACGCGCTGCGCATGACCAAGGACATCGACGGCGCGATTCACGCGTACCAGGATGCGCTGGTCCACCGCGAGCGCTATCCCGAAGCGTACAACAACCTGGGGACGCTGCTGCAGCAACGCGGCCAGATCGACGAGGCGGAGCACGCGTTCCGCAAGGCGGTCAGGCTGAGCCCCAACTATATCGAGGCCTACGACAATCTGGCGAGCGCCCATATCGCCCAGAAGAAGGATGTTGACGCTTTGCGCGTGCTCAGCGACGCGCTCAAGATCGCGCCGACGCACGCGCAGACGCTGATCATCACCGCCCGGACGCAGCTCCGCCGCGCGTCTTATCTCCAGTCGGAGCAGGCCGTCCGGCTCGCGCTGAAGCAGGAGCCGGAAAATGCCGAGGCGCTGACCGTTCTCGGGCAGCTGCTGCACGAGACCGACCGCTACGAAGAAGCCCTGGAGGTGCTCGAGCGGGCCCTCGAATCGAACCCCAAAAGTCCCGAAGCGCTCAACTTTTACGGCGTGGCGCTGAAGTCGGTCGGCCGGCTGGACGAGGCGAAAGACTATATTCTGAAGGGCATTCGCGGCAACCGGCGGCTGTTCGGCGCCTATGCCAACCTCAACGATCTGGTCGACTATTCGAAAGACGAGGGCGAGGAGCTGTTCGAGAAGATGGACGCGATCTTCGACGCGGCCCAGAACAAGGAAGCCGACTATCTGCTCCCGCTGCACTTCGCTTACGCCAAGGCGCTCGACGACCGCGGCGAGCATGAGCGCGCGCTCCAGCACTATATCACCGGCGGGCGGATGAAGCGCGCCCAGCTCAACTACAACGAAGAAGAAACGCACGGCTTCTTCGACGGGATTCGCGCCGCCTTCTCCAAGGAGGTGTTCGAGAACCGCAAGTTCGCCGGCAATCCCGACGATCGGCCGACGTTCATCGTCGGCATGCCGCGCTCGGGCTCGACCCTGCTCGAGCAGATCCTGTCGAGCCATCCCGACGTCTATGGCGCGGGCGAAGTCAAATATCTGAGCGTGGCGCTCGGCAAGTTGCGCGACCGCTTCCCCTCGATCCCCAAATATCCGGGCATGATGGAGAAGATCACGCCGGCGCAGATGGACATCGTCGCCAAAAATTACGTGGCCGCGCTCACCGCCAGCTCGGGCGACGCGAAGCGGGTCACCGATAAGCTCCTCACCAATTATTTCTTCGTCGGGCTGATCCACCTGCTGCTGCCCAACGCCAGGATCATCCACACCCGGCGCGACCCGGTCGACACCTGCCTGTCGGGCTTCACCAAGCTGTTCAAGGACGACATGCCGCACAGCTACGACCTCGGCGAGCTCGGCCGCTATTACGGCAAGTACCGCGAGCTTATGGAGCATTGGGAGAAGGTGCTGCCAGAGGGCGTGCTGATCAGCGTCGACTATGAGGACGTGGTCGCCGACACCGAGAAGGAGGCGCGCCGGCTGATCGAGTTCCTGGGGCTGCCGTGGAACGACAAGTGCGTCGATTTCCACAAGTCCGACCGGCCGGTGAAGACGGCGAGCGTGGCCCAGGTGCGCCGGCCGATCTACAACACCTCGGTCAAGCGCTGGATGAAATATGGCGACGGCCTGCAGCCGCTGGTCGATGCGATCGACGGAAAGGCCGCCAAGCCCGCGAAGAAGCCAAAGGTCAAGGAAAACGCCTGACCGTTCGACAGCGCCGGTCGCCGTGCTAAGCGGCGCCGGCGAACGAAACCGGACGGGGACCCAAGCGCACGTGCGTTCACTTACCCATCTCGATCGGCTCGAGGCCGAGAGCATCCACATTATGCGCGAAACGGTCGCCGAGGCCGCCAAGCCCGTGATGCTCTATTCGATCGGCAAGGATTCGGCGGTGATGCTGCACCTTGCGAAGAAGGCGTTCCACCCGAGCCCGCTGCCCTTCCCATTGCTTCACGTCGACACGACGTGGAAATTCCGCGCCATGTATGCGCTGCGCGACAAGGTCGCGGCCGAGCCGGGGATCGAGCTGATCGTCCACAAGAACCCCGAGGCCGAGCGCCAGGGGATCAATCCGTTCGATCACGGCCCGCTCCACACCGACATGTGGAAGACCGAAGGGTTGAAGCAGGCGCTCGACAAATATGGCTTTGACGCCGCGTTCGGGGGCGCCCGGCGCGACGAGGAGAAAAGCCGCGCCAAGGAGCGCGTGTTCAGCTTCCGCGACAAGAATCACCGGTGGGAGCCGAAGCGGCAGCGCCCCGAGCTGTGGTCGCTGTACAACGTCCGCAAGGCGAAAGGCGAGAGCATCCGCGTGTTCCCGCTGTCCAACTGGACCGAGCTCGACGTGTGGCAATATATCCTGCGCGAGAAGATCGAGATCGTGCCGCTCTATTTCGCGGCGCAGCGGCCGACGGTCATCCGCGACGGCCTCGTCCTGATGGTCGATGACGAGCGCCTGCCGCTCGATGGCGAGACGCCGGTGATGCGCACCGTGCGCTTCCGCACGCTCGGCTGCTATCCGCTGTCGGGCGCGGTCGAGAGCGAGGCCGCGACGGTCGAGGCGATCGTCGCCGAGATGCTGCTCACGACCACGTCGGAGCGCCAGGGCCGCGCGATCGACCGCGACGCGGGCAGCGCGTCGATGGAGAAGAAGAAGCAGGAGGGCTATTTCTAGTGAGCCGCCCGCTGCAGTCCGACGAGGAGCTGATCCGCACCGACGTGCGCGCCTGGCTCGCGCGGCAGGAAGCCAAGGAGCTGCTGCGGTTCATCACCTGCGGCAGCGTCGACGACGGCAAGTCGACGCTGATCGGGCGGCTGCTCTACGAGAGCAAGCAGATTTTCGACGACCAGCTCGCGGCCCTGGAAAGCGACAGCCGGCGCCACGGCACGCAAGGGCAGCGCATCGATTTCGCTTTGCTCGTCGACGGCCTGTCGGCCGAGCGCGAGCAGGGGATCACCATCGACGTCGCCTATCGCTTCTTCTCCAGCGAGAAGCGCAAGTTCATCGTCGCCGACACGCCCGGCCATGAGCAATATACGCGCAACATGGTCACCGGCGCGTCGACCGCGGACCTGGCGGTGCTGCTGGTCGACGCGCGCAAGGGCGTACTGACCCAGACCCGCCGCCATTCTTACCTCGCGCACCTGGTCGGCATCCGCCGCTTCGTTCTGGCGGTGAACAAGATGGACCTGGTCGATTACGACCAGGGCGCGTTCGACGCGATCCTCGCCGACTATCGCGCGTTCGCGGCCAACATCGGCATCGACGACTGGGTCGCGATTCCGGTGTCGGGGCTCAACGGCGACAATGTCATGAGCCGCAGCGACGCGACGCCGTGGTACGATGGGCCGAGCCTGCTCGAGCATTTGGAGACGGTGCCGCTCGAGGCCGCGGCCGACGCCGAAAAGCCGTTCCGCATGCCCGTGCAATGGGTCAACCGCCCGAACCAGAATTTCCGCGGCTTCGCCGGCCAAGTCGCTTCGGGAGCGATCGGGCCGGGGGCCGAGGTCCGGGTGCTGCCGTCGGGGCGGGTGACCCGCATCGCGCGCGTCGTCGCCGGCGGCGGCGAGCTCGACCAGGCCGTCGCCGGAGAATCGGTGACGCTGACCTTCGAGGACGAGATCGACTGCTCGCGCGGCGACGTGATCGCGGCCTCGGCCGACCCGCCCGAGGCGGCCGACCAGTTCGAGGCGACGATCGTGTGGATGGCCGAGGACGAGCTGCTCCCCGGCCGCGGTTACTGGCTGAAGCTCGGCACCCAGACGGTGACCGCGATGGTCCAGCAGCCCAAATATGAGATCAACGTCAACACGCTCGAGCATCTCGCCGCGCCGACGCTCGGCCTGAACGCGATCGGCGTCGCCGAGCTCGCGACCGACCGCGAGATCGTGTTCGAGCCTTATGCGGTCGAGGGATCGAGCTCCAACCGCGCGCTCGGCGGGTTCATCCTGATCGACAAGCTGACCAACGCGACCGTCGCTTGCGGGATGCTGCACTTCGCGCTTCGCCGCGCGCTCAACATCCACCGCCAGCACCTCGACGTCGGCCGGGAGACCCATGCGGCGCTCAAGGGTCAACGACCCGCCGTGCTGTGGTTCACCGGCCTTTCGGGCGCAGGCAAGTCGACCATCGCCAATTTGGTCGAGAAGAAGCTTGCCGCGCGTGGCCGCCACACCTTCCTGCTCGACGGCGACAACGTCCGCCACGGGCTCAACCGCGACCTCGGCTTCACCGAGGCCGACCGCATCGAGAACATCCGCCGCGTCGGCGAGGTCGCCCGGCTGATGGCCGATGCCGGGCTGATCGTGCTCACCGCGTTCATCTCGCCGTTCCGCGCCGAGCGCCACATGGTTCGGCGCATGCTGCCCGAGGGCGAGTTCTTCGAGATTTTCGTCGATACGCCGCTGGCCGAAGCCGAGAAGCGCGACGTCAAGGGCCTCTACGCCAAGGCGCGCGCGGGCGAGCTCAAGAATTTCACCGGCATCGACAGCCCGTACGAGCCGCCCGAGCATGCCGAAATGCGCATCGACACGACCGAGCTCACCGCCGACCAGGCGGCGGACCTCATCGTCGAGAAAATCGTCGGGCGGAGGTAGCTTACAAACCGCTACGATTTACGGCGCAAATCCGATACCTTCCGCGGCGAAGTTGGCCAACAGGGGGTACGGCAGATGAAATACGTCATGATCGCAGCCGCCGCGCTTGTCCCGGCGTGGAGCGGCGCCATCGCCCAGGACAGCGGCGACACGCGCGTTCGTGTCGGCCTCGGCGCCCAGGTCCGCCCCGAGTTCGTCGGAGCGGATCATTCGGAAGTGGCGCCGCTGTGGCGAATCAACATCGCGCGCGGCGACGAGCCGTTCAAATTCAGCGCGCCCGACTACAGTTTCGGGATTCCGGTCGTGTCGAGCGGCGGCTTCTCTTTCGGCCCGGCAGCGAACATCGCCAGCGGCCGCAAGAATTCGGACCTCGACGTGCCCGTGGGGAAAGTCAAAACGACGATCGAAGCGGGAGCATTCGCGAGCTACGAATTGCCCGACTCATTTTACCTGCGCGCCGAGGTCTTGAAGGGTCTCGGCGGTCATGAGGGAATCGTCGGCACCGTTGGCGCCGACAAGATCTGGCGAGACGGCGACCGCTATGTCTTCTCGATCGGACCGCGCATCCTGTTCTCCGACGGTCGCTACCAGCGGGCCTATTTCGGGGTTAGTCCGGCGGCTGCGCTGGCGTCGGGCCTGCCCGAGTATAGGCCCAGCGGAGGCATCCACGGTGTCGCAGCGGCAAGCGGTATCTCCTATCAGTTCGACCCGCATTGGGGGTTGTTCGGATATGGCCGCTACGAGCGACTCGTCGGCGATGCCGCGAAGTCGCCGATCGTCCGCGAACTCGGCTCGCGCAATCAACTCTCCGGAGGTCTCGGGCTGAGCTACACCTTCACCTTCAACCACTGAGGGAATCAGCGGCTGCCCGCCCCTCGGGCCATACCGCACGGCCTTTGGTCGAATTGAGGATTGCACGGGCCGGCGCATGCGCTGCAGTCATCGCTGTTCAAGGGTGGAGGGTCTCGTGCGCATTCGATTTGGAGCAGCGGCGGCAATGGCGCTGATTGGCTTGGGGGCACCGGCGGCAGCTGCGCAAGGAACGGGGAGGGGCGGCTCCGATCAGGTCCATGCCTATGTCGATACGCTGGCAATGGCCGGTCCCGACGGCCGGATCGCGCGGTTCGAAAAAGCAGTCTGTCCAGCGGCTTTTGGCCTACCCGGAAAGTTGAACGACGAAATTACCGACCGCATGCGGGCGGTCGCGAAGGCGGCGGGCGCAATAGTCCAGCCTGCCGGTTGCAAGGCCAATATCCTGGTGTTCGTGCCCAAGGATCGCAAGCAGCTGTTCGCGCAATTGCGCAGCAAGCGGCCGGAGCTGTTCGGCCGGCTGACGGCGCAGCAAATCGCGGCACTCGAGAATGAAGCCGAGCCGGTGGTGGCGTGGCACATATTCGAGCAACGCGGCGCCGACGGCCGGCCCCTGTCCGGCGCGTTGCGCGAGGGCCAGCCGCTCGTCCAGGAAGCGGTGACCATCTCGCGCGTGCTCCCGTCGGCTCGGTCGGAGCTCGATATCGCGACGGTCGTGCTCGACGCCAAAGCGACGCTCGGGATGACGACGATGCAGCTTGCGGATTATGCGCTGATGCGCGGAATTGCGCAGACCCGCGGAGCGACCACGGGCGGCCTGGACGCCCCGACCATTCTCGCGATCCTTCGCGACAAGCAACTCGGCCAGCCTGCGCCGCTCAGCGTCACTGCGCTGGATCTTGCGTTTCTCAAGGCGTTGTACGGCGCGAAGAACGGCGAGTTTCAGGGTGCGCAGCGCGCCGACATCGAGGCGGAGATGACGCGCGCCCTGCCGCGCTCCTGACCTGTCGCGTCGCCTCTATCAGTCGCCTTCGCCGGGCGCCGGCGTGAAATATTTGTCGTATTTACCCTCTTCGCCCTTGTGCTCGTCAGCGTCGGCGGGGCTGTCCTTCTTGCGCGTGATGTTGGGCCATTCGGCCGAGAAACTGGTGTTGAGCTCGAGCCATTTCTCGAGCCCGCTCTCGGTGTCCGGAAGGATGGCTTCGGCCGGGCATTCGGGCTCGCACACGCCGCAATCGATGCACTCGTTGGGGTTGATGACGAGCATGTTCTCGCCCTCGTAGAAGCAGTCGACCGGGCAGACCTCGACGCAATCCATATATTTGCATTTGATGCACGCGTCGGTGACGACGTAGGTCATTGAGGCTCGCTCCTTTTGCCTTCGCTATGTCGCGGGCTTGCGCTCGTCAACGCCCAGCTCTTCGTAGCAGGCGCGCGCCTGCGCCGCGGGACCGCGCCGATCGGGGAGGCCGAGCACCCTTAGCACGCGCACGCGGTCGTGGAGCGGAAGCGCGATCATGCTTCCGACATGGACCTCTTCGCTCGGCTTCGCGACCCTTTTGCCGTCGACGCGGACGTGGCCGGTTGCGATCACCGCCTGGGCGAGGGTGCGGCTCTTCACCAGGCGGATGCAGTGGAGGTAGCGGTCGATCCTCACGTCTTCTTCAGTTTGGCGAGCTCGGCGAAGGCGTGGGAGGCGGGCCCGCGGCGATCGTCGCGCGGGCCGCGGCGGCCGCGCCACTTCCACGCGTCGCCGGCGCGGGCGAAGCCGATTTCCCCCATCAGACGCGCGATGGAGTCCGGCTCGAGCCCGATCGAGGTCGCGAGCGCCGCGTCCAGCGGATCGTCGCCGCCGGCCGAGCGCACCTTGCGCGCATGGCTCGCGAGCCGGTCGGCGAGGTCGATCCGCAGCCATTGCCGTCCGAAGCGGCGGTAGGCGAGCGCCGCGCCGCGCGGATCGGCGTCGGCGGCCAGGGTCCCCGATCCCGCCGGTGGCAGGCCCGGCATCGGCTGCCCCGCTTTGACGGCGATCAGCGCCGCGCGCCAATATTGCGCGGCGGGCTTGAGCAGCGGCGGCACGAACACGTCGAGCGGCCCAAGCCGCACGCGCAGCCGGTGCAGCGCCTGGCGGTCGGCCTGCTCGAGATGCGAGATGGCGCCGAGCACCGCCTTGCGCGACAACAGGCCGCCGGCGTCCGCGAGCATCGCCGCAAGCGCACGGACGCCCGGCGAGCTCGCCGGGTCCGACGCCGCGGCCGCGAGGATCTTCAGCGCCCGCAGGTGCCGGTCGATCTGGGCATCGAGCCAGCGCTCGAGCCGGGCGCGCAGCGCCGCGCGACTCTGCGCCGACAGCCGGTCGAGCGCTCGAGCGGTGCGCAGCGCCGGCTCGAGCAAGGAGCGTCCGGGCGCGAGCCGCGCGAGGACATTGCCTTCCGACGCGACGGCCAGGCCGCCGCCGTCCTCGACAGTCAGCGCGAACGCCTCGTCGGCCGCCTCGACCAGCGCATTGGCCCGGCGGTCGAGCTCCTCCCCGAGCCGGCGCTCGGCCGCGGCGAGCAGCAGACGCTTGTCGGCCAGCCGGGCGGACGGGTCGACGCGGAATTCGAAGCCAGCGAGATGCCCGATCGGCTCGGGCCCGACGCTGACCTCGCCGTCGGCGGCGACGGTGACCGGCAGCGCGTCGCTTCCGCGTGCCCCGATGTCGCGCACCAGCACGGCCGTCCGGCGGTCGACGAAACGCTGGGTCAGCCGCTCGTGGAGCGCGTCCGACAGCCGCGCCTCGACTTCGCGCGTGCGTTCGGCCCACTTGGCCGGTTCCTTCAGCCAGTCGGCGCGGTGCGCGATATAGGCCCAGCTGCGGATTCCGGCGAGGCGATCGGCGAGCGCCTCGATGTCGCCGCTCATATTGTCGAGCCGGGCGACCTCGGCCGCGAACCATTCGTGCGGCACGTGCCCGCCCTCGGCGATATAGCTGAACAGTCGGCGGACCATCCGCGCATGGTGCATCGGGCCGACCTTGCGGAAGTCCGGGAGCCCGCACACCGCCCACAGCCGCCGCGCCTGAACGCCTTTCTTGGCCACGACCGCCGGGTCCTCGGCGATCAGCTTCAGGACGGCGAGGTCGATCGCTTGGGGCGCTGCGCGAAGGACCGGGTCGCCGCTCTTCGCCTCGAGGCTGCGGATCAGCGAGCGCACGTCGGTGAAGTCGAGCTCGGCATTGCGCCAGTAGACGGAATCCAGCGGGCGGAAGCGGTGCGCCTCGATCGCCTCGATTTCCTCCTCCGAAAAACCGCCGCTCTCCTCGGTCAGCCCGAGCGTGCCGAAGCTGCCGTCCTTCTGGTGGCGGCCGGCGCGGCCCGCGATCTGCGCCATTTCGGAGATCGTCAGGCGGCGGTCGCGCCGCCCGTCGAATTTCTCCAGCCCGGCGAAGGCGACATGGGTGACGTCCATGTTGAGGCCCATGCCGATCGCATCGGTGGCGACGAGATAATCGACCTCGCCGCGCTGGAACATCGCGACCTGGGCGTTGCGCGTTGCGGGCGACAACGCGCCCATCACGACTGCCGCGCCGCCCTTGAACCGGCGCAGCATCTCGGCCAGCGCGTAAACCTGCTCGGCCGAGAACGCGACCACGGCCGAGCGCGGAGGAAGGCGCGACAGCTTGACGTTGCCGCCGTAGCGCAGGGTCGAGAAGCGCGGCCGGCGGACGATCTCGGCTTCGGGCAGAAGCTCGCGAACGATCGGTCGCAGCGTGTCCGAGCCGAGAATGAGCGTCTCCTCCCGGCCGCGGGCGCGGAGCATGCGGTCGGTGAACACGTGGCCGCGCTCGGGATCGGCGCCGAGCTGCGCTTCGTCGATGGCGGCGAAGGCGAAGTCGCGGTGAAGGTCGCCGTCGTGATGACTGTCGCCGCCGGGCACGGGCATCGATTCGGCGGTGCACAGGAAATAGCGCGCCTGGGGCGGGACGATCCGCTCCTCGCCGGTCAGCAGCGCGACCTGCTTGTCGCCTTTCATCGCGACGACGCGGTCGTAAACCTCGCGCGCGAGCAGCCGCAGCGGGAACCCGATGACGCCGGAGCTGTGGCCGCACATCCGCTCGATCGCGAGGTGCGTCTTGCCGGTGTTGGTCGGCCCGAGGATCGCCCTCACGCAGGCGTCTGAACGGCGGCTCACGCCCATGAATGTGGCAGCGCGCCACGGGAACGCAAGGTTCCAGGTTGCTGCTTTAGGGTGGTTTTAACCTTGATTCGCGATCAGGGGGCGGTGTTGACCGCGCAGCCCCTCCGCGCGCCCGCGTTCGGGCGCTCGACGCGAGCCGCGGCTTCGCCCGCTTATCCGCGGGCCGGCTGGACCTCGGCCGGCTTGCTCGCCCTGCTGTGCAGCACCGTCGCCTGGTCGTCGCTGCCGCGCGCCGCCGACCTGCCGTCGGACGAGCAGCGCCAATGGCGGGCGCTCGGCATCGCTCCGCTGTCGGGCGGGGCAGCGACCGGCATGCGGATGGGGCCGAGCGACGCCGTCGAGCCCGTCGATTTCGTGCCCAGGCGCGCGGTGAAGCTCGAGCAGCCGGGTCCGGAGGCGCCTCCCGCGGCCGCCGCGGCGGGGCCGCTGCGCATCCGCGGGCGCGTCGGCGACGGCCTTTACTGGTCGCTGCGCGCGGCGGGCGCCTCGCCCGGGGTCGCCGCGCAATATCTCGCCGCGCTGGCGACCGAGATCGACGTCGGCGGCGATATCGCGATGGGCGACGGGTTCGACCTGGTCCTCGGGCGCGGCGGGCAGCTGCTTTATGCCGGCCTCGACCGCGCCGGCGCGGGCAAGCTGCAACTGGTCAAATGGACCGCCGGCGGCCGGAGCGACTGGATCGACGCCGCCAATGCCGCGCGGCCGACGCAGGTTTCCGCGGGCATGGCGTGGCCGGTGAACGGCCACATCACGTCCTATTTCGGCCGCCGCTATCATCCGATCCTCCATTTCTCGCGCTTCCACGCGGGCGTCGACATCGGCGCGGCCTGGGGCAGCCCGATCGTCGCCGCGGCGGACGGGCAGGTGGTGCGCGCCGGGTGGGCCGGCGGCTACGGGCGCCAAGTGCGGATCGCCCATGCGGGCGGGCTCGTCACCAGCTATGCGCACATGAGCCAGATCGCCGCCGAGCCGGGCAGCTTCGTCCGCGCCGGCCAGGTGATCGGATATGTCGGCTCTTCCGGTCTCTCGACCGGCCCGCACGTCCATTACGAGGTCCAGCGCAACGGCACGCCGGTGAATCCGCTGTCGGTGCGCTTCGAGAGCGTGCGCGTCGTCGACAGCGGCCTCGCCGACGCGGTCAAGGCGCGGCTCAAGGCGCTCCTCAGCGTCGGGGCTAAGCGGGGCTAAGCCACGCGTCCGTCGATACCGCGGGAGCTTGGCCGCGGCTGCGGCTGCGGCTAGTCGTCACTCCCAGCGATGGACATTTATCTCCCGATCGCCGGCCAGTCGGTCAACGCGCTGTTCATCGTGGTGCTCGGCTTCGTCGTCGGCATCCTGTCGGGCATGTTCGGCGTCGGCGGCGGCTTCCTGACGACACCGCTGCTGATTTTCTACGGAATTCCGGCGCCGGTCGCGGTCGCCTCGGCCGCGACCCAGATCACCGGCGCCAGCGTATCGGGCGTGATGGTCCACATGCGCCGCGGCGGCGTCGACATGAAGATGGGCGGAGTGATGATCGTCGGCGGCCTGTTCGGCTCGATGGTCGGCGCGGCGCTGTTCCGCCTGCTCCAGACGAGCGGCCAGATCGACGTCGTGATCGGCTTCCTCTACGTCATCATCCTGATCGGGATCGGCGGCCTGATGCTCAAGGATTCGCTGGTGGCGCTCGGCTATGTCGCCGCACCGCCCAAGCGAGACCAGCCGCGGCACAACCGCTGGGTCGGCTCGCTGCCGCTGCGATGGCGCTTCTACAGCTCGGGCCTCTACATTTCGCCGATCGCGCCGTTCGTGCTCGGCTTCGGGGCGGGAACGCTGACCGTGCTGCTCGGCATCGGCGGTGGCTTCGTCCTCGTGCCGGCGATGATCTATTTGCTCGGCATGGCGCCCCGCGTGGTGATCGGGACCAGCCTGGTGATGATTCTAGCGGTCAGCGCCGCGACCACGATGATGCACTCGCTCACGACCCAGGCGGTCGACGTGGTGCTCGCCGCGCTGCTCCTGGTCGGCGGCGTGGTCGGCGCGCAATATGGCGCGTTGCTGACCCTGCGCGTGAAGCCCGACCTGCTGCGCCTCGCGCTTTCGGTGCTCATCCTCATCGTCGGTCTGCGCATGGCGCTCGGGCTCGCTTGGCGCCCGGACGAGATCTACTCGATCGAATATCTGTGAGCGGCGGCCGCCCTCTTTTGCTCCTCGCCGCGCTGGCGCCGCTGCTGATCGCCGCGGACAAGCCGGTGCTGGTCCCCGACGTGTCCGCCCGGCACGTCGAAATCCGCTACACCTTCACCGGCGCGCAGCTGCTGCTGTTCGGGGCGATCGTCTATCCCGGCGGCCGCGCGCCGGACGAGCCCGCCGACGTCGCCGTGGTGCTGCGCGGCCCGGTTCAGCCGATCCTGGTGCGGGAGAAGCAGAAGATCGCCGGCATCTGGATGAACGCCGATTCGAACCGTTTCCGCTCGGCGCCGTCCTTCTATGCGGTCGCCTCGTCGCGCCCGGTCCCGGACCTGGTCGACGAGCGCACCGCGGCGATCTACGAGCTCGGCCTCGGCAATCTGCAATTGTCCCCGGGCGGCGGAGCGCTGCCGGACAAGGAGCGCCGGTTCGAGGCCGGCCTGCTCGACCTGCGCACGCGCGAGCGGCTCTATTCGGAGAACCCGCACGGCGTCGAGATCACCAACGGCGTGCTCTATCGCGCGACGATCTCGATTCCGAGCCAGGTTCCCGTCGGCACATATACGGCAGAAACCTTCCTCATCGACCACGGCCGGGTGCTCGCCGCCGCGACCCGGGACATCGAGATCGGCAAGTCCGGCTTCGAACGCTTCGTCGCGCTCGCCGCGCGGCGCCACGCCTTCCTCTACGGATTGACCTCGGTCGTGCTGTCGCTTGCGCTCGGCTGGGCGGCGGCCGCCGCGTTCCGCCGCCGTCTCTAGCCTAAGCCAATCTTAACCGCTTCAGGTTATGCCCCCGGTGCCGATTAACTGGGGTGAGTACATCGATGGATGATCAACCGAACCTGCGTCAGCTCCTCGACGAGATGAACAGCGTCAGCGAGGAGGCGCCTGCGCCGAGCGCGGCTCCCGCCCCGCAAGGCGCTGTGCCGGCAATCGGCGTCGTCCTGGAAATCGCCGGCTCCGGCTCGCAGATCCGCATGGATGCCGCGACCCTGGCGAAGCTTCAGTCGCATAAGGACCTGTCGGTCGCGACGTCGGGCCAGGTCGGCAGCCAGGTCAAGATGGTCGTCGGCAACAGCTGGCTGATCGCCAACGTCCGCACCCTGCGCGCGGAATCCGGCGCCGAGCTGGTCGCCAACGTCGACTTCCTCGGCGAGGGCTCGCGCGACGCGAGCGGCAAGATGAGCAATTTTCGCCGCGGCGTCACCCGCTACCCGATCCCCGGCACCGAAGTGCTCGCCGTAACCACCGACGACCTGCGCGCGATTTTCGCCGCCAGCGACGAGCCGAACATCGAGATCGGCACCGTCTATCCGACCGAGGACATCCGCGGCGCGCTCTATGTCGATCCGATGCTCTCGAAGCATTTCGCGATCCTCGGCTCGACCGGCACCGGCAAGTCGACCTCGGTCGCGCTGATCCTTCACCGCATCTCCCAGCTGTCGCCCGAAGGTCACATCGTGATGATCGACCCGCACGGCGAATATTCGGCCGCGTTCAAGAATTGCGGCGAGATTTTCAACGTCGACAACCTCCAGCTGCCCTATTGGCTGATGAATTTCGAGGAGCATTGCGAAGTGCTCCTGACGACGCAGGGCGCGGAGCGCGAACGCGATTCGGACATCCTCGCCAAGTGCTTGCTCGCCGCCCGCACCAAGGGCAAGGACGTGAGCCAGCTCGGCAAAGTGACGGTCGACAGCCCGATCCCTTATTTGCTCGCAGACCTGAACACGATCATCGTCAACGAGATGGGCAAGCTCGACCGCGCCGGCGACACGCTTCCCTATCAGCGCTTGAAGACCAAGCTCGACGAGCTTCGCGCCGACCCGCGCTACACGTTCATGTTCTCGGGCATGCTGGTGTCGGATTCGATGCCGGGACTGCTCGCCAAGCTGTTCCGCCTGCCGAGCCAGGGCCGGCCGATTTCGATCGTCGACGTCTCCGGCGTCCCGTCCGAGATCACCTCGGTGGTGGTATCGGTGCTGGCGCGCATGGTGTTCGACTATGCGATCTGGTCGCGGACCGAGGCGCAGCGCCCGCTGCTGCTGGTTTGCGAAGAGGCGCACCGTTACGTGCCCAAGGACGAGCACGCCGACGGCCAGGCCGTGCGCAAGATCCTCGAGCGCATCGCCAAGGAAGGCCGTAAATATGGCGTTTCGCTTGGGCTGATCACGCAGCGGCCGTCCGATTTGGCCGAAGGCGTGCTGTCGCAGTGCGGCACGATCCTTTCGATGCGTTTGAACAACGACCGCGACCAGGCGTGCGTGCGCGCCGCCATGCCCGAAGGCGCGCGCGGCTTTCTCGACGCGATCCCGGCGCTTCGCAACCGCGAGTGCATCGTCTGCGGCGAGGGCGTCGCGATCCCGATTCGCGTCCGTTTCGACGACCTCGAGCCCGAGAAGCGCCCGGCCTCGTCCGACCCGAGCTTCGCCCGCCTGTGGCGCGAGACCGGCGACGAGGCGGGGATCATCAGCCGCACCATCAAGCGCTGGCGCGGCCATGGCCGCTGAGGCGGGGTCAGAAATCTCCGGCGAGCGTGATTGCAGGCCCTGAGCCGGGCTGCGCGTTGCCGGCGAGCCGCTGACGCCAGTCGACGTGGACTTTGAGGTTGTTGCGCAGCTTCATCGTCACGCGCGGCCCGGCGTCGACCCGGTAAACGCCGGGCTGGGCCCCGCCCCAGACGCCGATGCCGCCCGAGAACTGGCGATAGACCGGCCGGGTCAGCGTCAATCCGCCGTCGATGAAGGCGTCGCGGCTATGCACGCCGACCACGCCGCCCTGGAGATAGGCATCGAGCATCAGGCGCCATGGCGCCGGCCGTTGGTACAGGCCCGTTTCGGCGAACAACGCAAAGGCGTTGCGGCCGTCGCCGCGGCCGAGCCTTTGCCGACGCTCGGCGGTGAGCCAGACGGGGACGCCCGACACCGGCTGGACGCGAATGCCGGCGGCGACCTCGGCGCCGCGCCGTCCGACATTGGAGCTGGTTCGCAGCGTCGCCGCGATCTGCCGCGTGAAGTTGTAGATCAGGCGGCTTCCGGCCTGGCTGCCCCCGAGCGTACCGCCAGCCGCGAGCGAAGGGGTGCCGAGGATCGCGCCCTGGCGGCCGCGCAGCAGGGCCCAGGCGCTAAGCTGGACGCGATCGAGCGGGTTGCTCGGTGCGACGGCGGCCGGGATGCTCTGGCGCGTGCCGATGACCACCGAGCGCTGCGGCGGAAGCGAAGTGGCGGCAATGCGCGACAGTGGCCATTCGTCGAGCGCCGGGATCTGCGAATAAAATTGCGGCGCGGGCTGCGGCAGAACAGCGCGCAGCGGTTGCGGCATCGCGGTCGCGGCGCCGTAGCCGGCCGGTACCGGCACGACGCGCACGATGACCTGCTGCGGCGGCAAATAGGGAAATGCGGCCTGCGAAAACGGCGGCGGCGATTCCGTCAACGCCTCGATCGGCGGGAATTGCGTCGGGACGATTGCCGGGGGCTTGGCTTCGCCGCGCGCGACGCTGAAGACTTCCGCGCCGGGCAATGCGCCGAGCGTCGCCGCGCGCAAGCCGATCCAGCCGATCACGGCCACGCCGAGGAAACGCAGCGACGGCCTCATCGCGGCAGCTCGGCCGGGAAGATGTGACGCGTCTTTTCCCACCTTTTGGGGCCGCCGCCGAGGTGGAGCGAAACCGCGCGCCCCGCGGCGAGCATCGCGATCACGTTGCCGACGACCAGCCGCGGGATCGACAATAGCCCTTCGCGCAAGCCGTACGCCGAGGCGGTGAAGCCGGCGCGCATCACGATGCGCCAGGCGAGCAGCCCGGCGTTGACGGTGAGCAGCGTGATCAGCAGCGGGTCGAGCCGCGCGTGGATCGGCGCGCCCAACGCTTCGGCGAGCCAGATCTGCGACCACAGCAGCGCCGCGCCGTAAGCGGCGAGCAGCAGCAGCGCCGCGAGTGGCCCGCGGCGGTCGCGCATCCGCATCCAGCGCTCGCCGATCCCGCCGCTCCAGCCGAGCCGGTCCCAGCCGGCGAGCGCGATCCCGCCGAGCCAGCGCGCCTTCTGCCGCACGGCATTGCCGAGCGTCGCCGGAAAATGTCCGCGGCTGGCGACGACGGCGCGCTCGCCGGACCGCGCCGGGATGCGGACGAACATCGTCTTGAGGCCGAGCGAGCCGAGCCTCAGGCCGACTTCATAGTCCTCGGTCATGCTGGTGCCGGCGAACGGTTTGCCCTCCTGCCGTGCAGCCAGCTCGGCGAGCGGGCGCCGCGCGATCGCGCAGCCTACGCCGGCCAGCGGAATCGCCGCGCCGACCGCCTCGCGCACCACCAACTCCTTGATGTGCGCCTCGGCGAACTCGTCGCAATAATGGCCGCTGACCCAGCGCGACGCCGGGTCGATCAATGGCAGCACCGGCAGCTGCACCACCGCCGCGCGGTCGATCAGCCGGTCGAAGATCCTGAGCTCGAGCGGGTGGACGACGTCCTCGGCGTCGTGGAGCACGATCGCCTTCGCGCAGCGGTCGGTCGCCATCTCATAGGCGATCAGCGCGTCGTACAGATGGTTAAGACAATCGGCCTTGGTGGTCGGCCCGTCGGCGTCGACCTGAACCGCTTCGATGCGGCTGTCGAGCACGCTGGCGATGGCCGCGGCGGTGCCCGGGTCGTTGCGGTAATGCGCGACGAAGATTGCATAATCGGGATAGTCGAGCCGCTCCAGGCTGGCGCGCAGCATCGACGCGATCACCGCCGATTCGTCCCACGCAGGCACCAGGATGGCCATGAAGCCCGGCTCGTCGGCCGGCGGCAGCTCGCTTGCGAAGGCCCGCGGAAAGCGGCTGTAGACGGTCAGCGCGCGCCACATGCGGCGCGCGAAATAAATCGCATCGACCAGGACGTCGTTGATTCCGAACAACAGGAAGCCGGCGCCGGCGAACAGCGCGAGCTCGGCCGCGGCGCGGCTCAGAAATTCGGCGAGGAGCATGCCCTGGCGCTCGGCGTCAGGCGAACGGAAGCCTGCGGCTGGGTGTCGCTCGGGTCATGGCAGTCTCCCTCAAGAGAGAATCACGCGAACCGAGCGGGTGGATTCATGGCATAACGAAAGTTCAACAGCAAGAATGGGTGGTTAAGCGTCCATTATCGCTGTTTCATCCGCAATGGCGCGCCATCGCGGCGCAACGACTACCCAGGCTTGATTTCGGCTAGTTATATGGGTAATTCATGCGCATGGTTAATGGGGACAATGATTCGCGAGCGGGTCGGCGGAGCAGGACTACGCCGATCAACGTGTCCCTCGACGCCGAGTTGGTCGATGAGGCGCGCGCGCTCGGAGTAAACATTTCTCAGGCATCGACGAACGGCCTGCGCAAGGCCGTTGCAAACGCACGGGCAGAGCGCTGGCTTCGCGAGAACCGGGCCGCGCTCATCTCCTCGAATGAATATGTCGAAGCGCACGGGCTGCCATTGCAGCCCCTGCGTCAGTTCTGAGGCCCGGCTGGCAAATGGCGCAGTTTGATGTGCATCGCGTGGATGCCACCGGCGCCTTTGTCATCGACTGCCAGTCGGACCTGCTCGATGATTTGAACACTCGTTTGGTCGTCCCGGTTGTCCCGCGCGATGCCGCGCCGGCCATCGCGCAGCAGCTGAACCCGGTCTTCGCAATAGCTGAGCGCGACTACGTGATGGTGACCCAATTCGCAGCCGCGGTGCAAAGGCGCGAATTGGGCTCCGTAGTGGTCTCTCTGAAGGACCGAGGGTTCGAGGTGATCTGCGCGCTCGATGTCCTGACAAGAGGGGTCTGAAATGCGGCTGGCCCGCGGCATGTGGTGCGCTGCACTGCTGCTCATGATGCCGCTGCCAGGTCAGGCGGCAGGGACCGTGATCGAAGCGCGGGGCGCATGGGCGGCGATCGACCGCAGCGGCGCATGCGAGGCGTTGTCGCGCGCGCTGCGCATCGCCGCCAAAGGCAAGGTGCAGGCGCTCGCTGGCCTGTCGTTCACGCCCGACCGGCGGCGCTGGGGCGAGTTCCACGCCCGGCTAAGCCGCGTTCCGCGCGCCGGGTCGAGCGTGATCCTGAC
>DASTID010000073.1:0-15656 GCA_035717905.1 Sphingomicrobium sp.
GGGCAGAACAGCGGGCGAGTCTACATGAACCTGGCGCCGTTCGACGACCGCGAAGGCAAGGAAAACAGCGCCCCTGCGATCGTGCAGCGGGCTTCGAAGGAATTCGGCAAGCTGCGCGACGCGCAGGTCTTCGCGCTGGTCCCGCCGGCGATCCGCGGCCTCGGCCAGTCGGCGGGCTTCACCTTGCAGCTGCAGAACACCGGCGGCTTGTCGCGCGAGCAATTCGCGGCGGTGCGCGACCGGCTGCTGGCCGCCGCCAACAACGATCCGGTGCTCGAGCAGGTGCGCCTCAGCGAGCTGCCCGACGTCGCCAGCCTCAAGGTTGATGTCGACCAGGACAAGCTCGCCGCCCTCGGCGTCAGCTCGGGTGACGTGAACAGCACGCTGTCGACCGCCTGGGGCGGGCGCTATGTCAACGACTTCATCGACCGCGGCCGCGTCAAGCGGGTCTATGTCCAGGGCGACGCACCCTATCGCGCAGCGCCGGCCGACATCGACCAATGGTTCGTGCGCAACAACCAGGGCGAGATGGTGCCCTTCTCGTCATTCGCGACGACCAGCTGGCAGACAACGCCGACCTCGCTGTCGCGGTTCAACGGCTTTGCGGCCTACGAATTCCAGGGCCAGGCGGTCGAGGGCAAGAGTACCGGAGACGCGATGACCGAGATGGAGAAGCTCGCCTCGCAAGTCCCTGGTGTGAGCGTCGCCTGGTCGGGCCAGTCCTACCAGGAGCGGCTGGCGTCGGGCCAGGCGCCGATCCTCTACGCGATCTCGCTGATCGTCATCTTCCTGTGTCTCGCTGCGCTCTACGAGAGCTGGTCGATTCCGCTCGCGGTGCTGCTGGTCGTGCCGCTCGGCCTCGTCGGCGCGATCCTCGCGGTCACGCTGCGCGGGCTGCAGAACGACGTGTTCCTGCAGATCGGCCTGCTGACGACGATGGGGCTGACCTCGAAGAACGCGATTCTGATGAACGAATTCGCCGAGCGCGCCGAGAAAGAGGGCAAGCGGATCATCGAGGCGGCAATCGAAGCGGCCAAGATCAGGCTGCGGCCTATCCTGATGACCAGCTTCGCGTTCATTTTCGGCGTGTTCCCGCTGGCGGTGTCGACCGGTCCGGGCGCCAACGGGCGGATCGCGATCGGCACCGCGGTTATCGGCGGCATGCTGACGGCGACCATCCTCGCGATCTTCTACATCCCGCTGTTCTATGTGCTGGTGCGCCGCGGCGTGCGGGACGGGCTGGTGATCATCCGTGAACGCTTGCGGGGCGGCAAGGCGGCGCGGGCGTGAGGCGCGCGGCGGCCTTCCTCGCTCTCGTTGCAACCGGCTGCACGTCGATGGAGGCCGCCTATATGCGCCCGAACGCGGCAATCCCCGCGTCCTGGCCGGCGGGCGACCCGTATCTCCGCCAGAGCGAAGCCGCCCTCCCGGCGGTTACGTACGAGCAGATTTTCCAGGACCCGCGGCTCCAGGCGCTGATCGAACAGGCGCTGGTCAACAACCGCGACTTGATGGCCGCCGCGGCCAACATCGCCGCGGCGCGCGAGCAATATCGCATCCAGCGCGCGAGCCAGCTGCCGCGGGTTGACGCCAGCGCCGGCGCGACGGCGACCGCAAGCGAGGATTCGTCCGGAACCGACGCGCGCTACACGGCGGGCGTCGGGGTCAATGCGTTCGAGCTCGACCTGTTCGGCCGGCTGCGCTCGCTGTCCCACGTCCAGCTCGAACGCTATTTCGCCACCGAGGCGGCCGCTCGCGCAACGCGGCTGGCGCTGGTCGCCGACATCGCCGACGCGTGGCTGACCCATTCGGCGGATTCGAGCCTGCTGCTGATCGCCCGCGAGACCGCCGCCAGCGCCGAGAAGAGCGTGCGCCTGACGCGGCTCCGGCTGGAGGGCGGCATCGCCCCGCGCACCGACCTGGCCCAGGCGGAGCAGGTGCTGACCCAGGCCCAGGCCGACTTCGCGCAGCAGCGCACGGCCGTCGCCCAGGACGTCAACCTGCTCCAGCTGTTGGTGGGCGCGCCGATCGATCCCAAGCTTTTGTCCGGATCGATCGACGAAGCCGCGGGCACCGTGGCCGCGCTGCCGCCCGGGGTCGATTCCTATGTCCTGCTGCGCCGGCCCGACGTGCTCCAGGCCGAATATCAGCTGCGCGCCGCCAACGCCCAGATCGGCGCCGCGCGCGCGGCCTTGTTCCCGCGCATTTCGCTGACCGGCCTGGTCGGGCTGGCGAGTAGCGCGCTGACCAGCCTGCTGACGGGCGGCGCGTTCGCCTGGAGCGCAGGCGCCGACGCCACCTACACGATCTTCCAGGCGGGCGCCGGGCGCGCCAACGTCCGCTTGTCCGAAGCCCAGCGCGCGGCAGCCGTCGCCGATTACCAGCACGCGATCCAGACCGCCTTCCGCGAGGTCGCCGATGCCCTGGCGCGCCAGGGTACGATGAACGACGAGATCGCGGCCCGCCAGCGCCAGAAAGCGGCGGCGGCCGACGCCTATCTGCTGACCGAGGCGCGGTATCGGGCGGGCATCGACAACTTCCTCGCCAGCCTGGATGCGCAGCGGTCCTATTATGCGGCCCAGCGCACCCTGGTGCAGACCAAGCTCACCGCCGCGGTCAACCTTGTCAATCTCTACGAAGCGCTGGGCGGGGATTCGTCGCTGGGGCCGGTCAGCCCAACGGCCTGACCGCGAACGGGTCCGGCTTCTGGTAATGCGAGCCCCACATGCCGAGCTGCGATGAAAGTATGACGGCCGCGCCGAGGGCGATCGCGACGCCGTAGGGGATTTGGATCTCTTTCCAGCTCTTGTTCGCCAGCTTGCGCCGCAGCGGACGGGTGGCCAGCGACAGCAGGGCGAGCAGGCCGCCGGCGATGCAGACCGTCGCAATGAACCATGCCGCGGCGAGAAAGCTGAACCACAAGCCGAGCGCGGCCAACAGCTTCACATCGCCGCCGCCCATCTGGCCGGCGCCGAACATCAAAGTGCCGACTGCAAGCAAGGCGGCGAACACGAGAGCGTTCTGGTAGAGCGGGAGCGAAATGCCGGCATAGCCGATCGCGATCAGCCCGCAGACGAACACGCCCAGGCAGGTGAGGTTCGAAATGCGGAGCCGCATCGCGTCCTCGATCGCCGCGGCCAGCAGCAGCAGCCCGACGATGACGAGAAGCCAAATAGGCGCGGTCAGCGCGAGGTTCATTGCGTGGCGGTCAGCGCTTCGAGATTATTGGCCGCGCGCGCGTACCAGCTGTCGCTCGCCTCGAGCGCCTGGGTGAAAGCGGCGATGGCCTTGGTGCGGTTGCCGAGGACTTGCGCGGCCACGCCGGCGTCGTTGAGGCGCTCCGCCCAGTCGCGGTCGCTTTCGCCAGCCCGCCGGCGCGGCAGCTCCGCCGACACGGCGGCGCGCGCGAGCTCGAGATTATTGGCGATCCGCGTCGATTTGCGGTCGAGGCTTGCGGCGCGCTCGAGATCGTCGACGGCGGCCCGCCAATCGCCGCGCAAGAGTTGCGACCAGCCGCGGTTGTTCGCGATCTCCGGGTTCTCCGGCGAGAGCGCCATGGCCCGGTCATAGGCTTGATCGGCCGAGGCCCAATCGCCCTCCAGATCGGCGAGCACGCCTCTGGCGTTCCATGCTCGCCATGACGCTCGCGGACTGGCTGTCGCGCGCTCGATGAACGGCGCCGCGCGGCCGGCCTGGCCGAGCTTCAAGGCGGCGGTTCCGGCCCGCTCGGCGAGCAGCGGATCCTTCGGGTGGAGCTTGAGCAATTCCTCGTAGCGCGCGAGCGCCTCGTCATTGTTGCCGCGCGCGAAAGCGAGATCGGCGATCAGGCGGTCGATCGCGTCGCCCTTCGCGCCGCTGGCGAGCGCCTTGGCGATCATCGCCTTGGCCTGGTCGAGCCGATGCGCCTCGATCGCATGTTCGATGTCGGCCAGCCGGGCGGGCGGGACTGGCGCGCTCGCCGCCGGTTGGGCCGCGGCGACCGACGCCGCGATCAGCCCGCCAAGCATCATCCGCGGGAGCGCAGCGACGGCACGTCGGGGGCATCGCGCCCGAGCAAGACGATCATTTCTCCGGCGGACCCTGAAACGACGCTGTTGAAACCGAATTGCGCGGCGAGGCTCTGTCCGGTGCGCTTGCGGCTCGCCGGATAGAGGACGAGGCTGCGCTCACGGACCTGGGACGCGTCGCCGATGGCGATCTTGCGCCAACCGCGATCGACCAGGACTTCGCGCGTGCGCGCGGCCAGGCCTTGCTCCCGCGCGGCATTGAGCAAGCGGACGTTCGGCCGATCCGCGGCCTTTGCCCTGACGAAGCGCATCGTGACGCTGTCGCGAGACTGCGCGACGACTTCGCTGGACCAGATGGGCCCGCTGCCCGTGAGCAGTGCCACCACGCCCGGCGACAGTCGCTCCAACCGGGGCTCGATGGCGTCTGCGATGCGAATGGCGCGCGCGGTGAGCTCATCGGCGGCGCGCGAAGCGGGAGGGGCGGCGCGCGGCGGTTCGATCGGCGCGGGCGCCGCAGCCGCGATCACAGGCTCGGCGATGACGTCGCGTACCGGGGGAAGCGCCACCGTGACCGAGCTGGCGACGGCGGGTGCCGGCGCCGGCTCAATCGTCCATTCGGTCGATGAGACCGGAACTTGCTCTTGGGCTACCGCCGCCCGCTGCGGCTGCGGAGCTTGCACCTGCGCTACCGGAGCGGACCGCGGCTGAGGCGCTTGCATTTGGGCTACCGTGACCGTCTGCGCATGCGGCGCTTGCATTTGGGCTACCGTAACCGTCTGCGGCTGCGGCGCTTGCACTTGGGCTACCGTGACCGTCTGCGGCTGCGGCGGCTGCACCTGCGCCGTAGCCACGGACTGCGGCTGCGGCGCCGGCATTGCCAGCGTTTCGGCATCGGCTGCGTCGGCGCGGATCGCTTCCGCGCGCACGGCATTCGCCTCGGCGAGGCGTCCCTGGCGCTGCAACGAAGCGGCGAAGGTATTGAGCAGCACCGCGTTGCGCGGCGCGACGGCAAGCGCCTGCTCGTAATAGGTCCGCGACAAGTCGTAACGGCCCATCTGCTCATAACAGGCGGCGATGCCGGCCAACGCCTCGATACTGTCGGGCTGTTCCCGAAGGCCCTTGTGGAACGCCTCCAGCGCAAGTCCGACGCTGCCGAGCGCGAGCAGACCGCGCGCCTGCTCGATCGTCGAATTGCCGGGCTTGCTGGCCGCGGCCAGCGGATCGGCAATCGCGCGGATGCTCAGTCGAGCGTCCTCCGAGGCGCAAGCCGTCGTCAGCAGCGCGGTGGAAACGAGCAGCGATTTGACCCCCCCAGACATAATCCCCCCTTAGTGCGTGAGCGCCGGCAGAACCTGGCGGATGACTCGAATTGCCGCCGGCAGCATGAGCACGCCGATCATCGTCGGCAGCATGCAGGTGACCAGCGGGATCGACAGCAGCACCGGCAGACGGTGCGCCTTCTCCTCCGCGCGCATCCGACGCTTCTCGCGCATTTCCGAAGAGTAAGTGCGCAGCGTCTGCGCAATCGACGATCCGAGCTTGGTCGACTGGATCAGCAGCGTGGCGAACGCGCGGATGTCGTCCGCGCCGGCGCGGTCGGCCATGCGGCGCAGCGCATCTTCATGGCTGCGCCCGGCACGCAGCTCGAGCACGACCGCGCCGAACTGCTCGGCGAGCCGCGGATGCGACGTGATCATTTCCATGCCGACTCGTCCGAACGCGGCTTCCAGCCCAAGGCCGGCCTCGACGCATACCAGCAGCAGGTCGAGGGCGTCGGGGAAGCCATTGACGATCTCGCGCTGGCGCCGGTCGGCGCGGGCGCGAATGAACAGCGACGGCAAATACAGGCCAAGGGCCGCGGCGACGATTAGCCAGAAGTAAAGCTTGAACGCGCTCGGGCTGGAGGCGTCGGCCCAGAAGAACACGAGCACCAAAACCGGCAGCGCGACGACCATCACCAGCCGGATCAGGGTATAGACGCGGGGCGCGTAGGTCGCGGTGAACCCCGCCGCCACCAGCTTCGAACGGACCGCTTCGTCCTTGGTGTCGACGAGGCTGAGGCCGCGCTTCTCGATCGCATTGACGAGCTTGAGCCAGGTGCTTTCGACGCGCTCGGAGCGCAGCGAGGTCATGGCGGCGCGGCCCGACTGGCCCCCCGCGGCTTCGCCGGCAAGCCGGCGACGGGTCAGCTGGCGGGCGGCGAGCAGCTGCGCCGAAAGATAGCCGATTCCCGCGACCAGCGAGAACAACAGCGCCAGCAGGGCGATCCGAAGCGCGTCATTTTGTGCCAGCAGGCCAAGCATCGCTACACCTTCAAATCGACCATGCGCCGGATCCAGAAGATCCCGACCATGTAGAGCATGATCAGAAACGCGAAACCGGGCACGAATGCGGGATCGTTCGCCACCTCGAGAAAGAATGGCGGATTGAGCAGAAACAGGGAGACGAACGCGAAAATCGGCAGCACCGTCAGCATGACCGCGGTCATCCGGCCTTCGCTCGACAGCGCCCGCACCTTCAGCATCATCGCCTGCCGCTCGCGGATCACCTTCGAGAGATTCTCGAGGATTTCCGCGAGATTGCCGCCGGTCTCGCTTTGCACCGACAGCGACACGACGAACATCCGCATGTCGTCGAGGTCCCAGCGCTCGGCCATGTTCTGCAAGGCATCGCGCAGCTCGGCGCCGTAGGTCACCTCGTCGACCACGAGGCCGAACTGGGTGCCGATGGGGTCCGCCATCTCGACGGTCAGGAGATCGAGGGCCGCGGCGATCGGGTGACCGGCGCGCAGGCCGCGAACGAACACGTCGAGCGCGACCGGAAACTGCTCCTGCATCTTGCGGCGCATGCGCGTCGCCTTGAAATTGAGGAACATCGTCGGCAGCACGGCGCCGAGCACGACCGCGAAGGTGGAGCAGACCAGCAGCCGCCCGATGCTCAGGCCCATGTCGCTCAGCGACATGATCAGCAGCGTCGCGAACAGGATCGCGATCGGCGCGACGAGAATGCCGAGCATGATCCGTCCGCTCGGCACCGTCAGCTGCGCCTGGATCAGCATGCGCTCGAACCGGCTGGCGAGCGAATGGAGCATCGGCGGCAAGCTTTCGGGAACCGTGCTTTCGCTGCGCCGAAGCAGAGTGAGCGTTTCGGCCGTGGTGTGGCCGCGACCGATCATGCTCAGGCGGAGGTTGATTGCCTTGCCTTCGGAACGCGAACTCGCGAGCCAGTTCACCAGCACTTCGACGGCAAGTACCACCGCGCCGAACAGGCAGACGAGGGCCAGCGCGCGGATCCAGGCGGGGTTCATGCGTCGAACTTCGCGTCGGGCCGGAACAGATCGGCCGAAAGGGTAATGCCATGAGCGAGGACCTGCTCGAGGAAGCGCGGCCGGATCCCAGTGGCTTCGAAGCGCCCCTGGACAATCCCCTCGGCGCTGACCCCCGCCTGACGGAAGCGGAAGATTTCCTGCATGGTCACGACCTCGCCCTCCATGCCGGTAAGCTCGGAGACGCTCAGCATCTTGCGGCGGCCGTCCGACAGGCGGCCAACCTGCACCACCACGTTGATCGCCGAAGCGATCTGCGCCCGGCTCGAGCGCGGCGCGATGTCGATCCCGCTCATGCCGATCATCTGCTCGACGCGCGAAAGCGCGTCGCGCGGCGTATTGGCGTGGACCGTGGTCATCGAGCCGTCGTGGCCGGTGTTCATCGCCTGGAGCATGTCGAACGCTTCGCCGGCGCGGACCTCGCCGACGATGATCCGGTCGGGACGCATGCGCAGCGCGTTCTTGACCAGGTCGCGCTGGGCCACTTCGCCGCGCCCCTCGATGTTCGGCGGACGGGTCTCGAGCCTGACGACATGCTGCTGCTGCAGCTGCAATTCGGCCGAGTCCTCGATCGTGACGATCCGCTCGCGGTCGTCGATGAACGCCGACATGGCGTTGAGCAGCGTCGTCTTGCCCGAGCCGGTGCCGCCCGAGATCAGCACGTTGCGGCGCGAGCCGACCACGGCCTTCAGCACCTCGGCGACCTGATGCGGGACGCTGCCGATCTCGATCAAGCGGTCCATGCCGATCGGGACCCGGGCGAACTTGCGGATCGACAGCAGCGCGCCGTCGAGCGCGAGCGGCGGCACGACCGCGTTGACGCGGCTGCCGTCGGCCAGGCGAGCGTCGACGAACGGCGAGGATTCATCGATCCGGCGCCCGACCGCCGAAACGATCTTCTGGATGATCCGGACCAGGTGCTTCTCGTCCTTGAACCGGACCGGGCTCGGCTCGAGCACGCCGAAGCGCTCGACGAACACCTTGTGCGCCCCGTTGACGAGGATGTCAGTGATGGTCGGGTCCTTGAGCAGCGGCTCGAGCGGCCCGAGGCCGAGCAGCTCGTCGAGCACGTCACCGACCAGCTGCTTGCGCTCGGCATTGTTGAGCGCCTGGTTCTGCTTGGCGAGCTGCTCGCGGACGATGTCGCCGACCTCCGCCTCGATCTGCTCGCGCGACATCTGGTCGAGCGCCTGGAGGTTGATGACGTCGAGCAGCTTCTGGTGAAGCTCGACCTTGAGCTCGGTATGCTTGTCGCGCTTGGCGAAGGCGCCGGCATCGCCCAGCGTGACCAGGCGCTCCTCGTCGAACGGGCTGATCCGCTCCTCGGCGATCTCGTCCTTCGCGGGTTTACGCACGTGCCACATGGTCTATCGCTCCAGGCCCAGCGCGGCGGCGACGCCGGCGTCCAGCTGATCCAGATCCTTGCCGAGCGCGCTTTTGCGCTTGACCTCCCCGATCGGAATTCCGCGGTCGATCGCCGCCCGCATCAGCTGCGGCTCGCTCGTCACCGTGTAAGCGATGTCGCGGCCCAGCGCGGTGCGGACGTCGGCTGGGCGAATGGTCCGCGTCTGGCTCTTTTCGAACTGGTTGACGACCACCCGAACGTCGAGGTTGCCGAGGTCCTGCGAATCGATCAGCGTCAGCTGCCGGCGAGCGCGGTTGAGGCTGGCGACCGTGAGCTCGGTAACCAGCAGCACGAGGTCCGAGCGCGCGAGCAGCGACAGCGACCAGTTGGTCCAGTTGCTCGGCAAGTCGACGAACACGGTTCCGAACTCGCGGCCCGCCAAATCAATGATCTCGGACACGTGCTCGCTCGTGATCCCTTCCAGCGGCATCATCTCCGCCGGAGCGGCAATCACGTTGAGGCCGCTCTTGTGCTTGATCGTGGTGGCGCGCACCAGGTCACCGTCGAGCCGCGACGAGCCCGCCTCGAGCAGCTCGAGAACGGTCAGCTGCGGCTGGAGTCCCAACTGGAACGCGACATCGCCGAACTGCACGTCGAGGTCGATCAGGCAGGCCTCGCGGCGTACCGCGGCCTCGCTCTCGGCATAGCGGATCGCGAGCTGGCTGATCAGCGCCGTCGCGCCGACCCCGCCGACGCTCTTGATGACGCTGACGACCTTGGCCGCTCCGGCGGCGGGTTGATCGTCCCCAAGCTCGAGTTGCTGGCGGATCGGCGCGATCGAGGTTTCCAGATCGTCGACGTTGAGCGGCAGCGGCACGACGTCGTGGGCGCCGGCGCGAACCAGCGAGCGGACGAGCGCGAGCGGAGGCTCGTAGGCCGCCGCGATGAGCGGCGTGGAGACCATCTCGGCAAGCTTCTGGAAGCGCTTGATCGATGCGGGCGTTTCGGCGTCGACCTGGATCACGGCGGCGGCGGCGCCGGCGAGCTCTTCCGCATCGATCCGTTCGGTGACCGGCGCAATCGTGAGGTTGAGCGGAAAGCCCGCGACCCGCGCGCCGACCAGGGCGCCGGCGTCCCCTTCGACACCGCTCAGGTATAGCTGGATCGCCGCCTCTCGCTTCGCGGCTTGCCAGCTTCGCGCGGTTTCATTGGGGTTGATCACGGACATTTTCGGCACCTAGTTCGAGATTGTCCCAACGCCGTCTTCCATCGACAGCGTGGAAGCGAAAGTCGGAAGGGGCACGGCGAGCACGGAGAGCCAACTCGGGCGAAAGCTCATGTTCCTCAACCGAACCGTGATGAGCGGATTGACGTCGGGGCCCGAGGGGTCCCCGGAATAGCCGAGCCCGGAAAAGCTATATTCGATCGTGACATTCTCCGCCTGGATTTCGGGCATGATAGCCCGCATCCGCGCGACGGTGTTGGCGAAACCAGGCGACAGCGCTCCCAAAGTGGGACAGGTCTCACCGGTGTTGCAGGTGCATCCCGTGGAGGTGCAGGTCTCCGTGCCGAAATTGCCGCTCGGAATCGGCTCGCCGCGCGCGATCCCGTCGTTCGTGTAATAATCATAGAGCGCCATGCCGTCGTCGGCGGCGTCGGTGACCGCGGCGTAGCGGGCGCCCATCTGGGTCGCCTTTTCGGCCTGGTTCCAGGTCCACATGAAGCGCCCGGCGTCGATGATCCCCAGCAGGAAGATCAGCAGGATCGGGAGCACCAGCGCGAACTCGACGGTGATCGAGCCGCCGGATGCGTTACGGAGATTCGCCCGCCCGCTCATATGCCGGTCACCGCGGCCTGGGACTGGGCGGTCATGGTCAGCGTCAGGTTGGCCAGTCCAAGTTGCTGAAGGACGGTCGTGTAGGGCACCGAAGCGGTCACGGTCACGACCGGAGTACCGATCGGCGAGTTGGTCGCGACGTAAATGCCGCTGTTCGCCCATGCGCCGCTATTGTCGCATTCCGCCGTCACGTCGATCGTGTTGGGATCGGTCCAGGTATCGAGACGGGGCGAGCCTCCGGATTCGACTTCTCCGGTGCGCGTCACGTTCTGGGTATCGGTAACCAGGCCGCTGGAGGGCGCGCACCCCGGATAGTCGGAGAACGGCCGCCGCGCGGCAAAGCGCGCGCCGTCGCGCACCGCCTTCACCACCTTGTGCTCGGACAGGAAATAATTGCCGAGCTCGACCGAGCCGAACAGCAACGCGAACATGATCGGCAGCGACAGCGCCATCTCGGCGGCCGCGGTGGCGCGGTTGTCGCGAAGGAGAGAGCGAAGCCGCTTCATCGCCGCTACTCGAGCAGCCGCGGGACGTCGCGACGAACGACGTTGTCGATGGTCTGGCCGATTCCCGGCATCGGCCTCGAGCGGATGATCTCGGCATAGACCTCGTCGCCATCGGTCCTTCCCGGTCGGCGGAACGAGGGCTCGACGAGGAACACGTCCATCCACGCGAGCGGGTGCACCTCGTCGCGGCCGTTGGGGTCGCCGGCGGAGCAATCGACCACGGCGACCGTCGTCCGGCGCCGGTCCTGGGCGGCGTCGTCGGGCGGGATGCCCGGAGGCCGGCATACCGGCGCGCTGTCGGTGAATTTGTCCGTGGTCCCCCCGCCGCTGCCGTTTCCCACAACATATGGGCCTTGCTGGGCGCCAATGCCCTTTCCGGGTGCGCCAGGGGGCAACGGATTGCTCGCTTCCCAAAGATAGACTTGATAGCGGCTCACGTTCGACGAGAGTCCTGTCATCGTCGTCCACGCAGTGGCGCTCCCCGAGCCAGCAGCGTCCCAGTTATAGTTGACCTTGAAATAGGCGTCGCGGTCCCAATTGCCGTCGCCGAGGACGCCGCAGGTGTTCGGCTGCGCCATGTGGCACAGGTCCGGCGGATGGCCCATGATGTCCGGGAATGGGCCAGCCGAAGCAATGGCCGCTCCGGTGCCGGCGCGATATGGATTCGCGGTTTCGCTCCAGCCCCGGTTTCCGCTCGACGAGCAGCGCTGGTTGAGCGAACCCGTGTTCGCATGGACGAGATCCTTGCGCGCGTTGGTCGACGGCGAGCACGTCCCGCCAGCCGGGCAAGTCTGTCCGCCTTCGCTCATGTCGAAGCGGGTGTTGACGGCGGCGCGCACGGAAACCTTGTCGCCCGGCTCGGTCGGCATTCCCCGCGTGGCGACGCAGCCGCCCGCCGACCCGTTCCAGCCGATCGCCTTGGCGAGGTTGGCGGCACCGGTCCCGAAGCCGGTCTGCAGGAAGCCGAAGTTGCCCGGAGTATTCGGCGCGCCGATGATCATGTGAATGCCCGCGCCGATATGGTCGTCGGGATTGAAGCCCGGAGTCGGCGCACACATCATGAACGGCGGCAGGTTGCACCAGGCGGAATCCAGCGTCGCGAAGGCGGACGCGGTGATCTTGCCGGAATTGAACGCGGCGACGATCGGGGTCAGCGCATATTTCGCGGTGCGCTCGCCGACCGTGACGAGCACATAATTCGCGTCGGCGTCGCCGCTGGCGACCGGTCCCTTCGCGCCCGTGTCCGGATTGTAGTCGCTGTAGAAGATGACCGTCGGGACCGTGACGGCGTTCGTCCCGCCGTCATTTGCGAAATAGGTGAGGTTCGCGACCAGATTCTGGGCGGCGGCGGTCGCCCGCGCGCGCGCGTTCGCTTCCCCGTCGAGCTGCGTCGCGGCGGCAAGCGCCGCCTGGTCGGCCGCGCTCTGCAGCTCGGTATCCATCGACGCCAGCCGCGCATAATCGAAGGCAATCCCGCCGGCCGCGATCAGCGCCGCAAGCGAGAGCGCGATGGTCGGCGCGACTGCGCCGTCAGCGCTCCTCAGGAATGTTCGAAGCGGCCGGAGCATCCGTTCCCATCCCCTTAGTTCGGGCCACCGGAGCCGGAACTCGTGCTGATCGACTTCGGCTGCTTGACCTGGTCGCTGCGATAGCGCTTGACCGCCGCAACCCCTTTTTCGCCACTGTCGCCGGGTTGCGCGCCGCCCTCCGGATAGACCGGGCTCGGGTTGATGGTCTGCACCGCCGCATTGTATTTCACCGCCTCGCCGAGGAACGGATCTTCCTCGCCGATATGCTTGTTGGCCGTGTTGCACCCGGCGAGCATGAGGCAGGCCGCGGCCGCGATCAGGCTGCGTTCAAAGCACATGGCCGTAATCCTTCTCGAAGCCCGAGGGCGACTTTTCGGCCATTCCGCCGCCGGTGATCGGCGGAGGTGGAGGCGGCGGCGGCGTGACGAACGGCGCCGATGAAGGCGGGACGCCGGTGTCGGTCCGGCCGTTGAGCAGCAGGTCCGCTTCATTCGGCGGCCCGACGCGGTCGGTCGGAACTTTCAGCGCCCCGGCGGCGACGGGTTGCACCAGCCGCGGCGTGACGATGATCACCAGCTCGGTCTGGTCGTTCTGGAAGCCGGTCGAGCGGAACAAGGTGCCGATGATCGGGATCGAGCCGAGCAACGGGACCTGCCGGATCGTGTCCTGGAAGTCCTTGCGGATCAGGCCGGCCATCGCGAAGGATTCGCCGTCGCGCAGCTCGACGACGGTCTTGGCGCGGCGCGTCTGCAGGCCGGGAATCACCAGGTTGTTGATCGTCACCGACGCGGTCGGATCGATCGAGCTGACCTCCGGCTGGACGACGAGGTTGATCACCCCGTCGGCGAGCACGGTGGGGGTGAAGGCGAGGCTGACGCCGAACGGCTTGAACTCGACCGAGATCGCCGGCGTCGAGCCGGTCGTCCCGCCGCCCTGCGAGATCGGAATCGGGAATTCGCCGCCGGCGAGGAAGCTCGCGGTTTCGCCCGACAAGGCGACCAGGGTCGGCTCGGCCAGCGTGGTGATTGCGCCCTTCCGCTCGAGCGCGTCGAGGGTCACGTTGAAATTCTCGCCGAACGCGCGGAAGGTCCGCGAAATCACCGCGAAGCTGCCGGTGATTGCGTCGAGATCGGGCGGTCCGCTGCCGGCTATGCCGGCACCGTTGCCGATGGCGCCGCCGAGCTTGCCGGCGTCGCTGTTGACGAACCAGCTGAGGCCCAGCTGGCGCACCGCGGAGCGCTTGACCTCGGCGAAGCGCACTTCGAGCATCACCTGCTGCGACGAGCCGAGCGAAAGCAGGTTGACCACCTTGCCCGGCGCATAGGTCTCGGCGATCTGGGCCGCGCGATCGGCGGCGACCGCGCTCGACACCATGCCTTCGAGGACGATGGACTCGTTCGACATACGGGCGGAAATCTCGTCGCCGGGAAGCAGTTCGGAAAGCTGCCGCTTGAGGCTGAGCACGTCCGGGCCGACGACGACATCGAGCACCGCGATCAGGCGGTTCGAGCGGTCATAGATGGTCAGGCTGGTCGTGCCGGTCTTCTTGCCGAGCACGTAGAGCGAGCTGTCGCTGAGCGGCAGCACGTCGGCGATGTCCGGGTTGCCGATCAGCGCCTTCGAGTATGCGCGGTCGGTGCGGATGACCTGGCTCTTGTTGACCGGAACGTCGAGCGAACCGGCGTGCACGCCCTCGGCGACACTGATCTGCGCGCTCGCCGGAGCCGAAAAAGCGGCAAGCGCAAGGCCCGCCGCCGCTAGCAAACAGCGCGCTCGAGCCACGCTGCGTGCGTGGCGGAGCCGCCTTTCCCCGATCGGCTTATGAGCCATGTTCCCCCACGTTGTAATCGTTGCCCTTCAAACCCCGGACGATCTCGACGGTACGCGGCTTGGGAGCCGGCGCGGCCTTCGCGACCGACACCCGGCGTACCGGCGGCCGCGAACGCGTCGACGCGATCGCAGCGGCGCTGCGGTCCATCGATCCGGAAATTGCGCCGGCCAAGCCGCCGACGACCGCGGGCGCGGGATAACGCGCACCGCCGTACATGTTGTAGCGCAGGTCGTTCAGGCTGACCGTCTCGACCACCGGATCGTTGGGATCGCCGGGCTTGCGCAGCACCAGGCTGAGATTGCCCGCCGACTCGCCGAGCGCGAGCTTCTGCGCGTCGATCGGCGATACCTCGAGCGTGGCCGTGCGGCCCACCCGCGCCGAACCGTCGGCATTCTTTGCGCGCTGATCGATGGCGATCACGCGGATATTCTGGAGCAGCACGTCGGTGGCGTCGCTGCCGCCGACATTGCGCGTGATCAGGACGTCGACCTGGTCGTTCGGCTGGACGAACCCGGCGACGCCCGAAACCGCGTTCACCCGCACCGTCGCGGCCCGCATGCCGGTCGGCAGCAACGCCGCGATCGACGCACCCTGCCCTTCGGCGGAAACCTTGCTGGCCAAAATCGGCTCGTTGATGCTCATCGACATCAGCGCGAAGCGCTGCTTTCCGCCGGGCCGCAACTGGGCGACGCTGCGGAAGGTGCCGGCCGGGATGCTGCTGTTCGGGTAATCGACGAAGCGGACCTTGTCCGGCGTGATTTCGGCGCCATAGGCGAGCGGGACCGCGGCGACGGCGACCTTGCTGGTGCCTTGCGCATCCTGCCGCTTCTCGTTCGAGCTGATGTAGGAATTTGCCAGGAAAACAGCCACCAGCCCCAGAACCAGGGCGATGGCCAACGCGATCAGCGTCTCTCGTCTCAACATTGGTAGCCCCCCGCCACCGGAAGTTACGCACTCGATCTATATCACAGCCGATCGAGGAAAGTGAGGGGCCGCCCCGAAGGACGACCCCTCCGACGATTAGCAGCTCGGAGCGGTGGATCCGCCGCCAGAACCGATGCAGGTTGCCGCACCCGTCATGGCGTTCCTGATTGCGCCGCCGAGAGTATAGGCAGCCAGCGCGATGCCGGCGCCAACGATGGCGAGGATCAGAGCATATTCCGCCGCCGAAGCGCCGGATTCGTCCTTGAGCATGTTGATGAACGTCTTCATTTTCGTTTCCTTCCCTTACGCTTGTACCGCGTCCCCCCTCCGGGAAGAGCGGTGGCTTCGCGTT
>DASTID010000074.1:0-4110 GCA_035717905.1 Sphingomicrobium sp.
TTAGACGGTTCGACAAACGTCAAGCGCGGGCTGGCGAATCCCCCGGCCTTGCCCTAGGCATTCAACCATGCGCATCGCCCTTGCCGCCGACCATGCCGGCTACGCCTTGAAGGACGAGCTCGTGCGCTGGCTCCGCGACCAGGGCCACGACGTCGCCGACCTCGGCACCAGCAGCGCCGAGAGCGTCGATTATCCCGAATTCGGGTCGAAGCTCGCCCGCGCGATCGTCGCCGGCGAGGCCGAGCGCGGAGTCGCGGTGTGCGGCTCCGGCATCGGCATTTCGATTGCCGTCAACCGCGAGCCCAAGTGCCGCTGCGCGCGGGTCGACGATCCCCTCTCCGCCGCGCTCGCCCGCGAGCACAACGACGCCAACGTCCTCGCGCTCGGCGGCCGCCTGATCGGTAGCGACATGGCCAAGGCCTGCGTGGCGGCGTTCCTCGGCACCGATTTCGCCGGCGGGCGCCACCAGCGCCGCGTCGACCAGCTCTCCCAAAAAGCTTATTCAGCCACATTGCAGGACAGCGACTGATGGCTACCGTCGCCGACGCCAAACCCGACCACAAATATTCCGCCCCGCCCGATTTCTTCACGCGCGGCCTCGCTTTGGCCGACCCCGCGGTCGAGGATGCGATCCGCGCCGAGCTGCGCCGTGAGCAGACCCAGATCGAGCTGATCGCGTCGGAGAATATCGTCAGCCGCGCGGTACTCGAGGCGCAGGGCTCGGTGCTGACCAACAAATATGCCGAGGGCTATCCCGGCCGCCGCTACTACCAAGGTTGCGGTCCGTCGGACTCCGTCGAGACACTGGCGATCGAGCGGGCCAAAAAGCTGTTTGGCTGCGGCTTCGCCAACGTCCAGCCGCACTCGGGCGCTCAGGCCAACGGCGCGGTGATGATGGCGCTGGTCAAGCCCGGCGACACCATCATGGGGATGAGCCTCGCCGCGGGCGGGCATCTCACCCACGGCGCCCCGCCGGCGCAATCTGGCAAATGGTTCAACGCGGTCCAGTACGGCGTGCGCCAGGACGACCATCTGGTCGATTTCGACGAGCTCGAGCGGCTGGCAAGGGAGCATCGGCCCAAGCTGATCATCGCCGGCGGCTCGGCTTATCCGCGCCATTTCGACTTCGTGCGCTTCCGCGCGATCTGCGACGAAGTCGGTGCCCTGTTCCTGGTCGACATGGCGCATTTCGCGGGCCTTGTCGCGGCGGGCGAGCACCCCTCGCCCTTCGGCCATGCGCATGTCGTCACCACGACCACGCACAAGACGCTGCGCGGCCCGCGCGGCGGCATGGTGCTGACCGACGACGAGGCCATCGCCAAGAAGATCAACTCGGCCGTCTTCCCCGGGCTTCAGGGCGGGCCGCTGATGCATGTGATCGCGGCCAAGGCGGTGGCGTTTGGCGAGGCGCTGCAGCCGGAGTTCAAGGATTATGCCCGGGCCGTCATCGCGAACGCGAAAAGGCTGGCGAACCGCCTCAAGGAGCGCGGCGCCGATCTTGTCGCCGGCGGCACCGACACGCACCTCGCGCTGGTCGACCTTCGCCCGCTCGGGCTGACCGGCAAGGACGCCGACGAAAGCCTCGAGCGCGCGGGGATCACCTGCAACAAGAACGGCGTTCCGTTCGACCCGCTGCCGCCGGTCAAGACCAGCGGCATCCGCGTCGGCTCGCCGGCCGGCACGACGCGCGGCTTCGGTGAGGCGGAGTTCGGCGACATCGGCGACATGGTTGCCGACGTGCTCGACGGCTTGAGCAGCAACGGCCTCGACGCCAACGGCGCGGTCGAGGCGCGGGTGAACGAGCGCGTGCGCGAGCTGTGCGCGCGCTTCCCGATCTATAGCTGATGCGCTGCCCGTTCTGCGCCCACGAGGACAGCCAGGTGAAGGACAGCCGGCCGAGCGAGGACGGCGCGGCGATCCGGCGGCGGCGGCAATGCGAGGCGTGCGGCGCCCGCTTCACCACCTTCGAGCGCGTGCATCTGCGCGATCTCGCGGTCGCCAAGAAGACCGGGGAGCGCGAGCCGTTCGACCGCGACAAGCTCGCCCGGTCGATCGCCGTCGCCTGCCGCAAGCGCGAGGTCTCGCCCGACCGCATCGACCGGCTGGTCTCGTCGATCCAGCGCCAGCTCGAAACCCGCGGCGACGAGGTCACGACCGTCCAGATCGGCGAGGCGGTGATGGACAGCCTGAAAGCGCTCGACCACGTCGCCTACATCCGCTTCGCATCCGTCTATAAGGACTTCAGCGAACCGGGCGATTTTGCCGAAATTGCGGGGGCGGTTGGGGATGGGAGCTAGCTGCCTGCGTCCGTACAGTCCGTCGAGACGCCGCTTCGACAAGCTCAGCGGCTCGTCAGGATGAGCGGTTGATGAGGGCTTTGCCGTCCGCTCATCCTGAGGAAGGACTGAGCAAGCGAAGCGCGTCGAAGGCCTGTCTCGAAGGACAGCAATGAGCTTCTGGACCTACATTTTGAAATGTTCCGACAAGTCCTACTACGTCGGCCACACCGACGACCTCGAAGCGCGCTTAGGCGGCCACCAGTCGGGACTCATTCCGGGATATACGCAGACGCGCCGGCCGCTGACCCTCGTCTGGAGCCAGGAATTCGCCGAGCGCGACGAGGCGTTCCGGGCGGAACGCCGGATCAAGGGCTGGAGCCGCGCCAAGAAAGAAACTCTAATTCACGGCGATTGGGATGCGATACATCTGCTTTCAATGCGAACTCCCGTCCTTCGAGACGAGGCTTCGACAAGCTCAGCCTCTCCTCAGGATGAGCGGATAAATGATCGTCCAGTCACCGCTCATCCTGAGGAGGGACTGAGCAAGCGAAGCGCGTCGAAGGCCCGTCTCGAAGGACCAGTCATCGTCCTCGTCCGCCCGCAGCTCGGGCAGAATATCGGCAAGGCGGCGCGGGCGATGCTCAACTTCGGGCTCACCGAGCTGCGGCTGGTCAACCCGCGGGACGGCTGGCCCAACCCGGACGCGGGCCCGGCGGCGAGCGGGGCGGATATCGTCCTCGAAACTGCCAGGGTCTTCGACACCGTAGCGGCTGCGATCGCCGACTGCGCGACGGTCTATGCGACGACCGTGCGCCGCCGCGACCTCGTCATGCCGGTGCTGACCCCCGAAGCGATGGCCGACGCGATCGTCGCCAGCGCCGGGCGGACCGCGATCCTGTTCGGCGCGGAACGGTCGGGCCTGGAGACCGACGAGGTGGCGCTCGCCAACGCGATCGTCACGGTCCCCATCAATCCCGAATTCGCGTCGCTCAACCTCGCCCAGGCGGTCATCCTGGTCGCTTACGAATGGTCGAAGCATTCGCGGCTCGCGGTGCCCCCGGCCAAGGAACTCGAAGAGCCGGCCGCTCACGGCGAGCTCGAAGGGCTGATCGGGCAGCTCGACGAAGCGCTGGTGACGAAAGGCTATTTTCATCCGCCGTCGCGGACGCCGGCAACCCGCAACACGATCCGTACAATCTTCACCAAAACGCACTGGTCGTCGCGGGAGATCAAGGCGGTTCGCGGAATTATCCGGGCGCTTGTGAACCCGCCGCGGTCTCGGCGCGGCAAAAGCTAGCCGATTGAATTTCCCGGTGATATAATCGAAAGTTGCCAGTTGGAGGGAGTTGGGCGGTGTCGTTGTTCGTCATCCTTGCCGCGGCGTCCGCGGTGCCAGCTGCGCAGCCCGCCGATGCCTCGGCGAAGCCGGCCGAATCGATCATCTGCCGATTCGAGTCGGAAGGCACCTCGCGCATTCCGATCCGCATTTGCCGGACGCAGGCGGAATGGGACGCCATCACGAAGGCGAACCGGGATGATCTCGAGCATGCCCGGAACAACGCCAAGAACGTGCCCTATGGCGGCCCGCACTGATTGATTGGGAGAGTAAGATGTTGACTTTCATTTTGATGATGGCCGCGACGCCGACGGCCACTCCGGCCGCAGCTCCCGCCGCGGGCCAGCAGGCGACCGCCAAGGTCGAATGCCGGATGATTGCCGAACCGGGCTCGCGGATCCCGACCCGTATTTGCCGGCTGGACAAGGAATGGGAGCTGCTCGCCAAGGACGCGCAGGACGATCTCCAGCGCTCGGCGAACCAGCGGACCAACCC
>DASTID010000075.1:0-2245 GCA_035717905.1 Sphingomicrobium sp.
TTGATGTGCATATATTCGACGCCGATGGTGCCGCAGTAATTGGCCCGCAGAACCTCGACGATCTCGCGGATGGTGGCGCGTTCCAGGCCGAGCGCGCCGCCGATCCACACCTGCCGGTCGAGGTCGGCGTCGGAAAAGCCGTGATAGGCCGGGGTTAGGTCGGCCGGGATCTCGCTGTGATGAAGGCCCAGCGGATCGAGCTTCGCCGCCAGATGCCCGCGCACCCGGTAGGTGCGGATGAGCATCATCGCCTGGATCGAATCCTCGGCGGCGCGGCGGACGGCTTCGGGGTCAGAGCCCGTGGCGGTGGCCGTGTCGCGAGATGCTTTCTTGAAGCTCTCGATGGTCGCCTGGGTGGGATCGAGGCCGAGATTGATGTCGTCGAGCTCGGTCAGCGGCCAGCCCTTGCGGGCCCAGCTCGGCCCCGGCTCGTGTCCGATAAATCCGGCGACGTCGTTCAATTCACTCTCCGCACTCAAAGCCCTTTCGGGCTCCTGGGCCCCGGCCTTCGCCGGGGAACGGCCTATGCGTCCGCCAATAGCTCCGTGAGCGTCCTGCCGAGCTCAGATGGGCTCGGCGAGACGGTGATTCCAGCCGCTTCCATCGCCGCGATCTTGCTGGCCGCGTCGCCCTTGCCGCCCGACACGATCGCGCCTGCATGGCCCATCCTGCGGCCGGGCGGAGCGGTTCGGCCGGCGATGAAGCCGACGACGGGTTTTTTGCGGCCGCGCCTGGCTTCGTCGGCGAGGAACTGCGCGGCGTCTTCTTCCGCGCTGCCACCGATCTCGCCGATCATGACGATGCTCTTGGTCTCGTCGTCGGCCAGGAACATCTCGAGGATGTCGATGAACTCGGTGCCCTTGACCGGATCGCCGCCGATGCCGACCGCGGTCGATTGACCGAGGTCCTCATTGGTCGTCTGGAACACCGCTTCATAGGTGAGCGTGCCCGAGCGGCTGACGATACCGACGCTGCCCTTCTTGAAGATGTTCGCGGGCATGATGCCGATCTTGCATTCCTCGGGCGTCAGCACGCCGGGGCAATTGGGCCCGATCAGACGCGACTTCGACCCGCACAGCGCGCGCTTGACCTTGACCATGTCGAGCACCGGAATACCCTCGGTGATAGTGACGATCAGCGGCACTTGCGCGTCGATCGCTTCGAGGATCGAGTCCGCGGCGAAAGGCGGCGGCACGTAGATGACGCTGGCGGTGGCCCCGGTCGCCTCGACCGCCTCGGCCACCGTATTGAAAACGGGCAGCCCGAGATGCTCGGTCCCACCTTTTCCGGGCGTGACGCCGGCGACCATCTTCGACCCGTAGTCGAGCGCCTGGCGCGTGTGGAATGTGCCGGTGTCGCCGGTCATCCCCTGCGTGATGACCTTGGTGCTGCTGTCGACGAGAATGCTCATGCGAGCGCGCCGTCGATCTGCTTGCACGCATCGAGCAGCTCTTTCACCGCATCGACGCTGACATCGAAATTCTTGCGGGCTTCATCCTTGAGCTCGATCTCGACGATGCGTTCGACGCCGCCGGCGCCGAGGACGATCGGCACACCGACGTAGAGATCGTCGACGCCGTACTGGCCGGTCAGGTGCGCCGCGCAGGGAAGCACGCGCCTTTTGTCGCGGAGGAAGCTCTCGGCCATCATGATCGCGCTGGTCGCGGGAGCGTAGAAGGCGCTTCCGGTCTTTAACAACGCCACGATCTCGCCGCCGCCGCCGCGGGTGCGCTTGACGATCGCGTCGATCTTCTCCTGCGTCGACCAGCCCATCCTGATGAGGTCGGGGATCGGGATTCCGGCGACGGTCGAATATTCGACCACCGGAACCATCGTGTCGCCGTGGCCGCCGAGAACGAATGCGGTGACGTCTTCGACCGAAACTCCGAATTCCTCGGCGAGGACGTGCCGGAAGCGGGCGCTGTCGAGCACGCCGGCCATGCCGACCACCATCTTGTGCGGCAGCCCCGAGAACTCGCGCAGCGCCCAGACCATCGCGTCGAGCGGGTTGGTGATGCAGATCACGAAGGCGTCCGGCGCGTTGGCGGCGATGCCCTCGCCCACCGACTTCATGACCTTGAGGTTGATGCCGAGCAGGTCGTCGCGGCTCATGCCGGGCTTGCGCGGCACGCCGGCGGTGACGATGCCGACGTCGGCGCCGGCGATCTCGTCGTAGGTGTTGGCGCCCTTGAGGTTGGCGTCGAACTTGTCGATGGGGCCCGACTCGGCGATGTCCAGCGCCTTG
>DASTID010000076.1:0-3117 GCA_035717905.1 Sphingomicrobium sp.
GGGAGTCGCCATTGGCGGGCGCGGCCGAAGCGGCGCGGGTCGGCGGCGATGGCTGGCCGGGCAAGCTGCATGGCAAAATCCTTAACGCGGCTTTTACCATGTTCAAAACCCGAAAATCGGCGCGCGGCTCCAGCCGTCCCGGGGTGGGACGGCGATCATGCGATGATGACGGGTTGCGCCGTGGCTTTGCTTGGATCGCGATGCTCGCCAGTCCCCCGGACTGGCTGTGCGTCGCGATGGTGCGGACGGCGGGATTTGAACCCGCACTCCCTTTACGGGAAGAGGATTTTAAGTCCCCAGCGTCTACCGTTCCGCCACGTCCGCTTCGCATGGTCGACAGTCCGGACGCGGCATGGCTGCGACCGGGCTATTCGGCGGCCAATTCCTGTAAGTTCAAGCGCTCGCGCATTTCTTTGCCCGGCTTGAAATAGGGCACGCGCTTGGCGTTGACGGAGACCGCCTCGCCGGTGCGCGGATTGCGGCCCACGCGCGCGTCGCGATTGCGCGTCGAGAAGGCGCCGAAGCCCCGAAGCTCGACCCGGCCACCCTTCGCCAGCTGCTCGGTGATGGAATCGAAGATGGCGCCGACGACGCCCTCGACCTCGCGCTGGGTGAGATCGGGAAAGTCGCCGCAAAGCTTCTGCACGAGTTCGGAACGGATCATGGTTTCCCCGCTACAGGATAAAACCGGCCCCTCAACCCCCCGGACGCGGGACCGCGTCAAAGGCACGCTGTCAGGAAATCTGCCTGCGCGCAAGCCGGATTCGCGCGGCGTTTCACAAAGAAACGCCGCTTTTCCCGTTACTTCTTCTTCTTTGCGGCCTTCTTCTCGGCCTTCGCCGGTTCGGCGGCGCCTTCAGCCTCCGCGGCCTGCTCGCTCTTCGCGGGCTTCTCCGCTTTCGCGGCCTTCGCCGGCTTCTCCGCGGCGTCGGCCTTGTCGGCCTTCTCCGGCTTGGCCTTGGACTGGGCCTCCTTCAGCGCCTGGCCGAGGATGTCGCCGAGCGAGGCGCCCGAATCCGACGAGCCGTATTGCGCGACTGCCTGCTTCTCCTCGGCGATCTGCAGCGCCTTGATCGAGAAATTCGGCTTCTTCGAGCGGTCGAAGCCGACGACCAGCGCGTCGAGCTTCTGGCCCGGCTGGAACCGCTCGGGGCGCTGCTCGTCGCGGTCGCGACCGAGGTCAATACGCTTGACGAAGCCGATGGCGCCGTCGTCGCCCACCTGGACGTCGAGGCCCGCATCCTGAACCGCGCGGACGGTGATCGTGACGGTATCGCCCTTCTTGACGCCACCGACGCTTGGCCCGCCGCCGGTCGCCGCGCCGGTGCCGCCGCCCTCGAGCTGCTTCATGCCGAGCGAGATGCGCTCCTTCTCGACGTCGACGTCGAGCACCTGGGCCTTGACCGTCTCGCCCTTGCGGTGAAGTCCGAGCGCTTCCTCGCCAGAGACGCCCCAGGCGATGTCCGACATGTGGACCATGCCGTCGACGTCGCCCTCGAGACCGACGAACAGCCCGAATTCGGTCGCGTTCTTGACCTCGCCCTCGACGACCGAGCCGACCGGATGCCTGTCGGCGAAGGCCACCCACGGATTCTCCTGGGCCTGCTTGAGGCCGAGCGAAATCCGCCGCTTCTCCTCGTCGACCTCGAGCACCTTGATGTCGACTTCCTGCGAAGTGCTGACGATTTTGCCGGGATGGACGTTCTTCTTGGTCCAGCTCATTTCGGAGACATGGACGAGGCCCTCGATGCCGGGCTCGAGCTCGACGAACGCGCCATATTCGGTGATGTTGGTCACCCGGCCGCGGAACACGCCGCCGACCGGATATTTGGCCGAAGCGCCTTCCCACGGGTCGCTTTCGAGCTGCTTCATGCCGAGGCTGATGCGCTGCGTCTCGCGGTTGATGCGGATGATCTGCACCTTCACCGTGTCGCCGATGTTGAGCACCTCGTTCGGGTGATTGACGCGCTTGTAGGAAATGTCGGTGACGTGGAGCAGGCCGTCGATCCCGCCCAGGTCGACGAACGCGCCATAATCGGTGATGTTCTTGACCACGCCTTCGATGACCTGGCCTTCGGCAAGCGACTGGATGAGGCCGCTGCGCTGCTCGGCCCGGGTTTCCTCGAGGATCGCGCGGCGCGACACGACGATGTTGCCGCGGCGGCGGTCCATCTTCAAAATCTGGAACGGCTGCGGCACGTCCATCAGCGGTCCGACGTCGCGCACCGGGCGGATGTCGACCTGGCTGCCGGGCAGGAAGGCGACGGCGCCGCCGAGATCGACGGTGAAGCCGCCCTTGACGCGGCCGAAGATCACGCCCTCGACGCGGTTGCCGGCCTCGAATTCCTTCTCGAGCTTGTCCCACGCGGCTTCGCGGCGCGCGCGGTCGCGCGACAGCATCGCTTCGCCCTGGTTGTTCTCGACGCGGTCGACATAGACCTCGACCTCGTCGCCGATCTTGAGGTCGGCGCGCTGGCCGGGGGCGGCGAACTCGCGCAGCGGCACTCGGCCTTCCGACTTCAGCCCGACGTCGATGACCGCGAGATCGTTCTCGATCGCGGTCACGGTGCCCTTCACCACCTTGCCTTCGAACGCCTCGTTCTCGCCGCCGAGGCTCTGGTTGAGAAGCTCCGCGAAATCGTCGCGGGTGGGGAATGTCGTCGTCGCCATAAAGTCGGTGTCTTCCAAATCTCAATCGGGCCTGCCGCGTGGCCGCCACCGTGGCGGGCCTTCACATGCGGACCTGGTCAAATGCACTACCGCTTCCGGCGCATCCGCAAGCGGCGTCCGAAGGGCAGGCCATCCGGACAGCCGCATGACGAAAGAGCGCGTTCCGGTGCCGGTTCGGCCGGTTCACCGCACGCGCTCGCCAAAGGACGGGCTGCCCGGAGGGGATCATCGCCCGCCGAACGCCGCGCGCCTTAGACGAGAGTGCTCAACAGGGCAAGGATCGGCTAGGGCCGTTTCGCAATGGCGCGCCTCGCGGTCCGGACGCTGACTCTCAACCCCTCGATCGACGTGTCGAGTGAGACCGAGAAGGTCCGCCCGACGCACAAGCTGCGCACGGGCAACGAGCGGCTGGACCCGGGGGGCGGCGGGGTCAACGTCGCGCGGGTG
>DASTID010000077.1:0-4742 GCA_035717905.1 Sphingomicrobium sp.
GGTCGCGCTTGCGAGCCCGGCGGCGATCAAGGCCTATGACGTCGCGCTGCCCGACCATCCGGGCATGACCAACCGCACCTCCTACGTGATCGACCGCTCGGGCAAGATCGTGTTCGTCCACTCCGACCTCGACTGGAGCGACCATGTCGCCAAGACGCTCGCCGCGGTGCGTGCGCTCAAGGGGCGCTGAGCGGACGCGGGTTCCCGCCGTTCAGGCCGAGCGCACCGGCGTCGCGGCGAGCTCGCCGACCACTGTCGTCCATTCGCGCACCAGCCAGTTGGCGACGAGGCCGCTCGTCACATAAGGGTCCGCGCGGGCGAAATCCTCGGCGACCGATCGGTCTTCGCCGCGGAACATCAGGACCGCTCCGTCGACCGGCTCGGCAAGCGCCCCGGCGACCACGATCTCCCCGCGCTCCGCCGCCGCCCACGCGAGCGCGAGATGCTCGGCGCGGAACTCGGGCCGCCGCTCGACATAGTCGGGGCCGGCTTCGTAGATCAGCAGGAAGTGCTTCATGGTCTGGGCGCTTTCGCGACGTTCGCCGCGACCGCCTCGCGGATCAGCGCCTTGAACGCGGCTTCGTCGATCTCGTCGCCTTCGCGCAGGTCGATCGCGCGGCGGGTGCCGGCGTCGAGGCTGGCGTTGAACAGGCCGGCGGGGTCGGCGAGCGAAGCGCCGCGGGCGAAGGTCAGCTTGACCTTGTCCCGGTAGGTCTCGCCCGTGCACAGGATTCCGGCGTGGGACCAGGTCGGAACGCCGCCGGGATTGGACGGCTTGCGCCACTTGATCTCCTCGACGGCGTCGGGATCGGCGTCGCGGATCAGGCGGCGGACGCGGGCGAGGATCGCGCCGCGCCAGTCGCCGAGCGAGGCGATCCTGGCGTCGATCGCGGCTGTGTCGGTGGTCATAATGCCCCCTTCCCGTGCCGCTCGAAGGCCGTCAAGATCGGGCAGGGTCCGGGGCGCTTGCCGGCGCAGGCGGCGGCGAGCGCGGCGAGGGCGTCGCGGGCCTCGCGCATCTCGGCGATTTTCGCGTCCAGCGCCGCGATCCGGGCCCGGGCGAGCTCGCGGGCGCGGGCACGGTCGTCGGACGCGTCGAGGTCGATCAGCTGCTGGATTTCCGCCAGCGTGAAGCCGGCGGCCTGGGCCGAGCGGATGAAGCGCAGCCGCCTGACGTCCGTTTCGCCATAGCGGCGCACTTCGCCGGGCGGCCGCGCCGGCTCGGGCAAAAGCCCGCGGCGCTGGTAATAACGGACGGTCTCGACCCCGACGCCGGCGGCCCTGGCGAGCCCGCCGATCGTGTCCGAATTTTTTGCTTGATTCCGTACCATGGTACGGAAGCCATAGGCGCTTCATCCGGGGCGAATCAATGCCGCCGGGCAAAAGGGAGAATGACGATGGACACGACCAAGCAGACCGACGCCGCCTGCGCCTGCAGCTGCACGAAGGGCGGCTGCCGCTGCAATCCGTGCACCTGCAAGACCTGCGGCTGCTGACACGACTAGGGGCCGCGCCTCTTCCGGTGCGGCCCTATCTTCCGCACACCTCCGCGCCGCCGAGCGACGACACGCGGGTGAAGCTGCTCGGCGAGGTGCTGATGACGATTCCCTGGGTCCCGCAGCGCCGCAGCTGGAAGCGGACCTTGCGCGCGCGAAAGTCGAGCGACACCCGCCGGAACGATTCCAGGATGTCGGTGCCGAGAAGCAGCGCCGGCTCGTTGGCGAGGCCGAACAGCCGGAACGGCGGCACGTCGGCGAAGGCGATCGGCACGTCGTTGAGGACCACCGGCCCGAGCTGAAGCTCGGCGATCGTCGCCAGCTGGAGGTTGACCGTCTTGCCGGTGACTCCGGTCACCGGAATGGTCACGAACTTGTCGCGATTGCCGCGGATCAGCTTGTCGCGCAGCGCGAGGTTGCCGATGGTGATCTGCGAGCCGGTGTCGATCACCGCGTCGAGGGCCAGCCCCGCGGCGCGGACATGCGTGAGGATCAGCTGGCCGCGCTTGCGCCGCGCGGTGATCACGATCTCGCCCGGCTCGTGCCGCCACGGCTTCGACGCGTCCTCGACCTTGATCAGCCGTTTCTCGAAATCCATCAGCAGCCGCTGCTGGACCAGCGCGTCGATCCCGATCATCCCGTCGCCGCCGAGGTCGCTTTCGCGCAGCGCGGGAAGCTCGAGGTTGCGCACCGTGGTCGGGCCGAGGGTCAGTTCGGCGACGTGCACTCGGTCGACGACGTTGCGCGCGGTCATGCCGTTGAGGATGACCGGGGTCGACAGCGGCAGCTGCAGGCCGCGCGCGATGCTCAGCCCGACCGCCGACGTGTCGGCGCCGCTGTCGACGATGAAATGATAGGGCCCCTGGCCGTTGACCCGGACGTCGACGCTGAGCCGCGATTCGATCTTGCGCGCCTTGACGTCCTCGCCGCCGACGGCGAGCGTCGGATCGAAATAAGCGGGCGGCAGCGGCGGCACGTTGGGCGGGGTCGCGGGCGCCGGCCGCGGCTTGCCGATCCTGGGAGGGTCGGCGGCGGCGCCGGCGTCGCGCGCCGAGGTCGCGAGGCTCAGCGCGAATGCGAGCATCAGAGCGCGGCGAACCATCGACAACAGGCGTCCCCTCGAGCGCGGCGGAGCGATCCATTGTGAAGGATGCCGCCGTCCGACGCAAAGCGCATTAGGAACGGCGCGCGCGAGCCGCTATGATGCCGCCACGCGGCGCAGTCGCACCAAGCAGGAGAGCAGCCATGGCCAAGGGCCAGCAGAGATCGAACAAGGAAGCGCGCAAGCCGAAGAAGGCGAAGGTCAAGACCATCGCCGCCAACCCGTCGCAAAAGAGCGGCGCGCGCGGGCTCGAGCATCTCAAGAACGACTAGCCCCCGGCCGCGGCGGCATTGGCGACCGGCCGTGAGGCGTGGCGGAACGGAAGGCGGCTCCGGATCGTTCATGACGGGACCGAAATTTTCTTAAGGTTCCCATGCACACGCAGAACATCATCGAACGCGCGTTCCAGCTGGCGCGCGGCTCCGCCAATCTCGAGGACATCAGGAAGGCGCTCCGCCGCGAAGGCTATGCGAACGTCGACGCGCACCTCGGCGGCGCGGCGATCAAAGCCGACCTGAAGAAGCAATTCGTCGGCCGCGCCGGGTAGCCCCCGCGTCCTCACCGCAGCCGGGCGCGGCGCGCGATCATCCGCTCCGCCGAGCGACGCTCCACCGCGGTTCTACCGCGCGGCCCGGGCCTGGCCGAGCGCTTCCGACAGGATCGCGCCGACGGCCTTCGCGTAACCCGAGAACAGCTCGACGATCGCCTCGTCGCTGACCCGGCGCGGGGCGGGGTCGATCGCGCACAACGTCCCGAAGAAATTGCCGTCGTCGAGATAGACCGGGAACGAGCAATAGCTTTTGAAGCCGTAGATGACGGGGACAGGGTGGCGCGACCATTTGATGTCGGTGCTGGTGTCGTCGATCACGATCGCTTCGCCGCTGTCGCGGATCTCGTCGCAGATGGTTTCGTGGATCTTGAGCTCGCCGCCGGGATCGAGCCCGAACGCGATCCGGTCCTCGACCTGGCAGGCGATCCAGCGCTGCTCGGTCACCCGCGCGACGGCCGCGAACCCCATGCCGGTCGCGGCGCAGATGTCGCGCAGCATCGCGCGCAACCGCTCGTCGCGCCCGAGGGCGATGGTTTCGGCGTTGAGGTCGGGCAAGTTCCTGGTCTCGCGTGTTGGGGCAGCCGACAGGATGCGGGAGGCGTCGTCCGGAAACAAGGGTGGCAAGCCGCGCCCGGCGGCGAATGTTCGCGAATGTTCGCAGTGACGGAAGCGTTTCAGCCGGCCTGGAGCGGCGAATGCAAACGAATTGCGCACCGGCCAGGTTAAGGCACAGGAGGGGTGCTGTAGGACAGAAGAAAATGAGCGGCGAAGTTGCGCGCCTTCCGGCCGCGTGACAGCATGCGCGGCATGGAGGCGACGATGATCCTGGCAATGATGGCAGCGACCGCGACGACATGCCAGCCCGGTACCGCCACGAACCGGGCGATCGTGGAGGCCTTCTATCATCAGGCTTTGGTTGAGAAGCAGCCCAAGCCAGCGTTCGAGAAATATGTCTCGCCCGATTTCGTCGAGCATAAGCCGGACGTGGCGAACGGCACGCGTGATGCAACGGCGGAATTCCTCGAGGGACTGATCAAGGGAATGCCCGATCCCAAATGGGAGGTGCTGCGGACCTTGGCCGAGGGCGATCTCGTCGCGCTGCATGTTCGCTTCACGCCGGCGCCGGGCGCACCGGCTTATGCGATCGCCGACTTCTTCCGCTTGAAGGATTGCAAGATCGTCGAGCACTGGGATGCGGTGGCCGGACCGCCGAAGGAACAGGTCAACCCGAAGCCGAGATTTTAGGGAAGGGCATGGGCGACGACCCGTTCAACCTGCAGCGCTTCGTCGATGCGCAGGCGGGGGGGCGTGTACGAGCAGGCGCCGAGCGAGATCGGGGCCGGCGAGAAGCGCCGCCACTGGATGTGGTTCATCTTTCCGCAGCACCGCGACCTCGGCCGGAGCGCGATGGCGAAATACTACGGCCTGTCAGGCCATGAGGAGGCTCAGGCCTACCTCGCGCATCCATTGCTCGGGCCGCGATACCGCGAGTGCCTGGCGGCGGTGCGCGCGCAGGTGGCTGCGGGCAAGACCCTGGAGGCGATCTTCGGCGAGCTGGACGCGATGAAGTTCAGGTCGAACGTGGAGGTGTTTG
>DASTID010000078.1:0-2947 GCA_035717905.1 Sphingomicrobium sp.
TGCGCGAAGGCGAACCTTGGGTCTGTTCGCGAAAGGGGTGGGGAACGATGAAGCAGTGGATTTTCGCCGCGGCCGCCATGCTCGGCGCCGCCTCGGCCCAGGCGGCGACGGTGGTCACCGCCGACCGCATGCTCGACGTCGTCAGCGGGCGCTATGTCGACCATCCCGCGATCCTGGTCGGCGACGACGGCCGTATCCAGCAGATCGGAAGCCTCGCGTCGATGCAGCTTCCGGCAGGGGTGAAGCACATCGACCTTCCCGGCGAGACGCTGCTCCCCGGCCTCATCGACATGCACGTCCATCTCGACTCGCTGGCGGAGATCGGCGGCTACCAGGGCCTCAAATATACCGACAGCTTCTGGGAGGCGGTCGGCGTCGCCAACGCCAGGAAGACGATCGACGCCGGCTTCACGACCGTGCGCAACGTCGGCTCTGCCGACTTCAACGACGTCGGCCTGAAGGAAGCGATCGACGGCGGCTGGATCGAGGGGCCGCGCGTCGTGCCCGCGACCTATTTGCTCGGCGCGACCGGCGGCCATTGCGACGACAACGGCCTGCCGCCGTCCTACGACAAGAAGGAGCCGGGGATCATCTCCGGGCCCGCCGAGGCGCGCGAGAAGGTCCGCTGGGTCCACAAATATGGCGCCGAGGTGATCAAGATCTGCGCGACCGGCGGCGTCTTCTCATTGGGCGACAGCGTCGGCGCGCAGCAGCTCAGTCTCGAGGAGATGAAGGCGATCGCCGACGAGGCGCACATGCTCGGGATCAAGGTCGCGGCGCACGCCCACGGCGACGAGGGCATCCGCGACGCGATCCTCGCCGGCATCGACACGATCGAGCATGCCAGCCTCGCGAGCGACGCCACGATCCAGCTCGCGAAACAGCATGGCACCTGGTTCGACATGGACATCTACAACGACGACTACATCCTCGCGACCGGCACCGCCAACGGGACCGAGCAGGAGAGCCTCGACAAGGAGCGGGCGATCGGGCTCAAGCAGCGCCAGACCTTTCAGCGCGCGGTCCGTGCGGGGGTCAAGATGATCTTCGGCACCGATGCCGGGGTGTATCCGCATGGCGACAATGCCCGGCAGTTCGCCAAGATGGTGCAGTGGGGGATGACACCGATCCAGGCGATCCGCGCCGCGACCACCAGCGCGGCCGAGGCGCTCGGCCGCGCCGACGTCGGGCTGATCGCGCCGGGCCGCTACGGCGACATCATCGCCGTCAGGGGCGACCCGCTTGCCAACGTGACGGTGCTCGAACATGTCGACGCGGTGATCAAGGGCGGCGAGCTGGTCAAAGGTCCGGGAGCGCCATCCGCTCGATGAGCTCACCGGCCGCCAGCAACCGCACGCTCGTCATCGCGCTGGTCGCGAACCTCGGGATCGCCGCGGCGAAGTTCGTCGCGGCCGCGATTACCGGCTCCTCGGCGATGCTCACCGAAGGCGTGCACAGCGTGGTCGATTCGACCAACCAGCTGCTGTTGATGTGGGGGCGGCACGCCGCCCGGCGCGCGCCCGACAAGCTCCACCCGTTCGGCTACGGCCGCGAGCTTTATTTCTGGAGCTTCGTCGTCGCGGTGCTGGTGTTCGCGCTCGGCGCCGGCGTGTCGATCTACGAAGGCATCATCCACATCGCGCACCCCGAGCATGCCGTTTCGCCGATCATCGCTTACGGCGTGCTCCTGATCGCCTTCCTGCTCGAGGGCTGGTCGACGCTCGAGGCGTTCCGCGATTTCAAGGCGTCGAAGGGCAGCCTTGGCTGGGTCGAGGCGATCCGCCGGTCGAAGGACCCGCCGGCGTTCATCGTCCTGCTCGAGAATGGCGCGGCGATGGCCGGGATCGTCGCCGCTGCGATCGGCGTGCTGCTCGCCCAGCTGACCGGCGATCCGTTCTACGACGGCGCGGCGTCGATCGTGATCGGCGTCATCCTCGCCGTCACCGCCTTCGTCCTCGCTTACGAGTCAAAGGGCCTGCTGATCGGCGAGGCGGCCGATCCCGAGCTGGTCCAGGGCCTGCGCGAGATCGCCTGCGCGCAGCGCGGCGTGGTCGGTGTCGGCAATGTGCTGACGGTCCATTCCTCGCCCGACCAGATCACGGCGATGCTCAACGTCGACTTCGACGACAGGATCTCGGCCGGCGAGGTCGAGCGGATCGTCGAGACGGTCGAGCAGGAAGCGAAGCATCACTGGCCGCACGTGCGGCGGCTGTTCATCCGGCCGATGCAGGGCGCGGCAAAGCAGCTCGAGACGTAATCGCCGGCCAGCGGACGCCGCCGGCGCGCGCTTCCTGGCAGATCGCGAAGAGCGCGATTGCGCCGATCGCCGATCCGGCCAGCGCCGGCGTCGCCCAATTGTAGATGTAGGAGGCGAGCGCCGACAGCGAGGTCAGCTGGACCGCGACGGCGATGACGGCCGTCGTCCTCGTCCGGGCCGCGAGCGCGAGCGCTAGCGCCAGGACGTCGGCGAGGAACAGGTAGCGCTCGTGCATCTTGGGCAGAAGGAACGGCAGCGCCAGCGACGACAGCAGCGCCAGCGCGAGCAACGCCCGCGGCTTGCGAACCGCATTTGCGGTCAGCGCCGCAAGCGCGATCGCGGCCGCCGACGCTCCGGCATAGCCGAGCCAATAGACGCTCTGCGCGGCCCCGGGCGCGAACTCGGTGCCCCACAGCCACGGGTTGGCGAGGTTGCCGGGGAAATCGAAATGCTCGACTTGGCGCAGATAGATCAGCGCGAGATCGCTGGCCGGCCATCCGGTGAGCCACGCGGGTAGCATCGCGGCGGCGAACACCGCCGGCGGGATCGCCCATTGCCACGGCGGCGCGCGGCGGCCGATGAGAGCGCCAATGATGAACGGCGCGAGGAACGCCGCCTGCGCCTTGAACGCGATCGCGACCCCGCACCAGATCAGCGCGGCGACGGTCCGCCCGCGGATCATCGCCGCGG
>DASTID010000079.1:0-3134 GCA_035717905.1 Sphingomicrobium sp.
CCGGTCGGCGCTCACCGCGTCGAGGCTCTGGCGGTTGTAGTCGACGATCCACCACAGGTTCCTGACGTCGTGCTTCGCGCCCTCGATGATCGCCTCGTAGATATTGCCTTCGTCGAGCTCGGCGTCGCCGATCAGCGCGACGAAGCGGCCGCGCTCCGCCTCGTCCATCCAGCCGTGCGCGCTGACGTAATCCTGGATGAGGCTGGCGAAGAGCGTGACCGCGACGCCGAGGCCCACCGATCCGGTCGAGAAATCGACGGGAATCCTGTCCTTGGTCCGGCTCGGATAGCTTTGCGCGCCGCCGAAACCGCGGAAATTCTCCAGCGCCTCCCGGCTCTGGCTGCCCAGCAGATAATGGATCGCGTGGAGCAGCGGCCCGGCGTGCGGCTTGACCGCGACGCGGTCGTTATCGCCCAGCGCGTGGAAATAGAGCACCGCCATGACCGCGCTCATCGAGGCGCAGCTCGCCTGGTGGCCGCCGACCTTCAGCCCGTCGGCATTGTCGCGGACGTGATTGGCATGGTGGATCGTCCACGCCGATAGCCAGCGCAGCCGCTCGTCGAGGATTTTTAGAGATTCGATGTCAGTCGCGACGGGTTTGAGCATGGCAATCGCCCTAGGACGGACCGGCTCGCTTGGCCAAGCGTTGTTCGCTGCGGAAGGAGACCATAATGTCCGAACTCAGCGAGAAGCAGCGCGACGATCTCGACAAGGACCAGTTCGCATTTCCCAAGGAGCGCAAGGAGCCGCTGAACGACGCCGACCACGTGCGCAACGCAATCGCCCGCTTCGACCAGGTCGAGGGCGTGTCCGACCAGGAGCGCGACGAAGCCTGGGACCGCATCAAGCGCGCGGCGAAGAAATATGACGTCGAAGTGAGCGAGAAGAGCTGGCGCGAGCTCGGCAAGGATTAGTCGAACCGATGCCGCCTTAACCTCCCCTCCCGGGAAGGGAGGGGTTGGGGGTGGGTGCCGCCGAGGCACTCGGCGGCTCTGTCCACGATGACTTGAAACACACCGTCGGGATTTTCGTCCAGCTCCCGGTTCCAAATCCTGATTACCGACCATCCTTCTCTGCGCAGGAACTGATCCCGGCGGAGATCAGCCGCAGAATCGGCATGCTGGCTGCCATCGAGCTCGACTACCAGCTTAGCCTGACGTCCGCGATGTAGGGCCCGATCGGCAGTCGGCGCGTGAATTTCGACCGCAAGCGGGACAGCATGCCCCACAGTTTGCGCTCGTGCCTGGTCGCGAGGTTTCGCAAGGTTCGCGCGCGCTGGGTGTCGTCGAAGGGGACGCGCCAGTTCATGCGGGAAGCGCAGCGGCAATGAGCGCTTCGCGCACCCACCCCCAACCCCTCCCTTCCAGGGAGGGGGACTAGGCCGACAACAGCCGCAGCGGGTTTTCGATCAGCGCCTTCAAATCCTGCATGAAGCTCGCCGCGTCCCAGCCGTCGACAACGCGGTGGTCGCACGACAGCGACAGATTCATCCGCTTGCGGACCTCGATGTCGCCGTCGACGGGGACCAGTTTCTCCTCGATCTTGTTGACGGCGATGATCGCGACCTGCGGCGGGTTGATCACCGGCGTCGAGGCGACGCCGCCCATCGGCCCGAGGCTCGAGATGGTGATCGACGGGCCGGTCAGCTCCTCGCGGCTCGCCTTGCCGGTCCGCGCCGCTTCCGACAGCCGCAAGATTTCGGTCGCAAGCTGCCAAACGCTGAGGCCGCCGGCGTTGCGGATCACCGGCACCATCAGCCCGCTGGGCGTCTGGGTCGCGATCCCCATGTCGACCGCGCCGTGACGCGTCACCACGTTCGCCTCGTCGTCATAGGTCGCGTTGAGCATCGGCCAGCCGCCGAGCGCCTTGGCCATCGCCGTGATCAGGAACGGAAGGACGGTCAGCTTGGGGTTCTGGCCGCGGTCGCGGTTCATCATCGCGCGCGTTTCCTCGAGCGCGCTGACGTCATATTCCTCAATGAGGCTGAAGTGCGGGATCCGCCGGTTCGCCTCGGCCATGTTCTCGGCGATCTTGCGCCTCAGGCCGACGACCTTGATCGCCTCGTCCTTGCGCGCCGCGGCGGGGCGCGCCGAGACGCTGCCGCCCTTGTAGAGCAGGAACGCGTCGAGGTCGGCGTGGCGGATGCGGTCGCCCGCGGTTTTCACCTCCCCTAGGTCGATCCCGAGATCGCGCGCCCGGGCGCGCACTGCAGGAGAGGCGAGCACGTGGGCATTACGAGCCGTTCGACCTGAACTTGTCGAAGGACTGCCCTGGTCTTTTGCTGACGGGCCTTCGACAGGCTCGGGACGAACGGGTTTCGTGGGCTCTTCCACAACCTCGATGACGGGCATTTCCTCCGCCTGCGCCGGCGTCGGCTCTACCGCACCGTCGCCGAGCGGCCGCTCGTCCTTGCTGTCCTCCACCGGCTCGTCGGCGCGGTCGGCGCCTTCGGTCTCGATCACCGCCAGCACCGCGCCGATCGGCACCTGGTCGCCGACCTCGCCCGCCAGCTCCAGCACCTTGCCGGCGACCGGCGACTCCATCTCGACCGTCGCCTTGTCGGTCATCATGTCGGCGATCTGCTGGTCCTCGGCGATCTCGTCGCCGACCTTGACGTGCCACGCGACGATCTCGGCCTCGGCGATGCCTTCGCCGATGTCGGGCAGCTTGAATTCGTAGCGAGCCATCAGTCCGCCATCACTTTCTCAAGGGCGCGCTTCATGCGCTTGGGGCCGGGGAAATAGGCCCATTCGTAGGCGTGCGGGTAAGGCGTGTCCCAGCCGGTCACGCGCTCGACCGGCGCTTCGAGATGGTAGAAGCAGCGCTCCTGGACCAGCGCGACGAGCTCGGCCCCGAACCCGCTGGTGCGCGGCGCCTCGTGGACGACGAGGCAGCGGCCGGTCCTCTCGACCGAACGCTCGATCGTGTCGATGTCGAGCGGAACGAGGGTGCGAAGATCGATCACCTCCGCGTCGAGCCCCTGCGCCTCGACCGCCGCCAGCGTGACATGGACCATCGTGCCATAGGTGAGGACGGTCAAATCGGCGCCCTCGCGCACCACGGCGGCCTTGCCCAGCGGCACCACATAATGGCCTTCGGGAACCTCGCTCGCCGGGTGCTTGGCCCACGGCGTC
>DASTID010000080.1:0-4179 GCA_035717905.1 Sphingomicrobium sp.
GTCAGCGCGCTGCCCGAGCGCGCGTGGGACCCGCATCCGACCGGATTCGTCGGCAACGAGGCGGTGCGGCTGGTGACGCCCGACGGCGAGCCGACCGACTCGCTCGAAGGACCGATGGCCGCGACCGGGCATCTGCGCAGCTGTCCCTACATCCTGCGGATCATGGCCGCGCTGGACGGCGTCTGGGGCCGAAGCCGGCTGATGGGCCTTGCCGCCGGCGCCGAAGTGCCCCCGCACGTCGACAGCAATTATTATTGGCGCACGCATTTGCGCATCCACATCCCGGTCGTCACCAATCCCGGCGTGATCTTCACCTGCGGCAGGGAAGCCGTGCACATGGCCGCCGGCGAATGCTGGGTGTTCGACTCGTTCCGTCCGCACGACGTGCAAAATGGCGGCTCTGAGCGCCGCGTCCATTTGGTGCTCGACACCATCGGCAGCGAGCGCCTGTGGGACCTGATCGAGGCGGCGAAACGGGGCGGAAACGAACCCGAGTTCGTCGCTCCGGACGGCGGAAGCGCCGACGACCTGCTGTTCGAGAAGGTCAACCGGCCGAAGGTCATGTCGCCGTGGGAGGTGCAGCAGCACGTCGATTTCCTCCTCGCCCACGCGCAGCCTCACGCGCTGCTCGAAACAGTCAGCCGCCGGCTCGAGAAATATATCTGCGCGTGGTCGGCGGCCTGGGCTCGGTTCGGCGACAGCGACGAGGGCGTGCCGACCTTTCGCAAGCTGATGCTCCAGGTGCGCAAGGAGCTCGGCGCGATACCCGGCGGCGCAACGATCCTGCTCGACAACAAGAAGCCGCTGTACCTGTTCCTCGAGCATCTCGTGTTCATCTACGCGCTCGCGCCGTCGACCGCCGCCGCGCGCGAGCAGCCCGCCCGCGCGGCCGCCGCCGGATGACCGACGCGACCGGCGGCCGTTTCGACCGTCCGATTCTGATCGTCAGCTCGCCGCGATCGGGATCGACCATGTTGTTCGAATCGCTTGCCCGTGCGCCCGGCCTGTTCACCACCGGCGATGAAAGCCACCGGCTGATCGAAAGCATCCCACCGCTGATCCCCGCCTTCCGCGGCTGGGATTCGAACCGGCTGACCGCCGACGACGCCACTGCGGAGGTGGCAGAGCACCTAACCAAAGGCTTCTACGAGAGGCTCCGTGACCGCGACGGTCAGCGTCCCGACGGCCCAGTGCGCATGCTCGAGAAGACGCCGAAGAATGCGCTGCGCGTGCCATTCTTCGATGCGCTCTGGCCCGACGCGCGCTTCGTCTATCTCTATCGCGATCCGCGGCAGACATTGGCGAGCATGATGCGCGCGTGGCAATCGGGCCGCTTCCGCACCTATCCGCGACTGCCCGGCTGGTTCGGCCTGCCCTGGTCGCTGCTGCTCGTGCCGGGCTGGCGCAAGCTCAATGGCAAGCCGCTTCCCGAAATCTGCGCGCGGCAGTGGACGATCACCACGACCATTCTGCTCGACGATCTCGAACGGCTGCCCAGGCAGCGGGTCGCGGTGGTCGATTATGACGCGTTCCTCGCCCAGCCGCAGGAGCAGTCCGAGCGGCTCGCCGCGCGGCTCGAACTCGACTGGGACGTGACTTTGCCAGCGACCCTGCCCAGATCGCGCATGACTCTCACCCCGCCCGATCGGGCCAAATGGCGCGAGCTCGAGCACGACATCGAGCGTTTCTGGCCGATCGTCGCCGAAGCGGACCGCCGCGCTCGGCTGTTCGCCGGCGTCGAGGCGACCACTTCCGCCTGATCGCCTGCGGTGCGAGCTTCCGGTTTTCCTCGGTCGCGATTAGGATTGGCGCCATGCGCCAGTATCTCGACCTCATGCGGCGGATTCTCGATGACGGCGTGCCGCAGCAGGACCGCACCGGCACCGGGACCCTGTCGTCGTTCGGGGCGCAGATGCGCTTCGACCTCGCCGACGGCTTTCCCCTGCTGACGACCAAGAAGCTGCACCTGCGCTCGATCATCGTCGAGCTTTTGTGGTTCCTCAACGGCGACACCAACATCGCCTGGCTCAAGGAGCGCAACGTCCGCATCTGGGACGAATGGGCCGACGACAATGGCGATCTCGGCCCGGTCTACGGCAAGCAATGGCGCGATTGGGAAAGCGCCGACGGACGCCACATCGACCAGATCGCGAACCTCATCGACCTGATCCGCAACGACCCGCATTCGCGCCGCCAGATCGTCACCGCCTGGAACCCGGGCGAGATCGCGCGGATGGCGCTGGCGCCGTGCCATTGCCTGTTCCAGACCCAGGTCGCCGCCGGCCGTCTCAACCTTCAGCTTTACCAGCGCAGCGCCGACATCTTCCTCGGCGTGCCGTTCAACATCGCCAGCTATGCGCTGCTGACGCACATGCTCGCGCGCGAATGCGGGCTCGAGCCCGGTGTCTTCGTGTGGACGGGCGGCGACTGTCATCTGTACTCCAACCACCTGGAGCAGGCGCGTTTGCAGCTCAGCCGCGAGCCGCGGCCGCTGCCGCGCCTGGTGATCAAGGACCGCGGCCAGGGGCTGTTCGGCTATGAGCCGGAGGATTTCCTGTTCGAAAGCTACGACCCGCACCCGCACATTTCCGCGCCGGTCGCGGTTTGACGGCGCCCCGCCGATAACAACCGGGAAAATTGCGCTGCCGGAATGGAGCGCATTGCGCCCAGCGGCGTTCAACCGCGCGTCACCTGAGGAGAACAACGATGTTCCACAAGATAGCGACTGTCGCGCTGATCGGGGCCGCCCTGGCCATCGCGGCGTGCAACACCGTGCGCGGCGCCGCCAGCGACGTGAACTCGGTCGCCAATTGCACCGAAAACGCGATCAACGGCAGCACCCCCTGCTGAGTTGGCGCTGGACAAGGATGCGTGCTTTTCGCCATGGTCGTTCCGGACCTAAAACGGAGACGAACATGGTGACGAAGCTGATGACGGTTGTGCTGGTCGGTGCCGCGCTCGGACTTGCCGCGTGCAACACGGTGCGCGGTGCTGCCTCCGACGTGAACTCGGTCGCCAATTGCACCGAGAACGCGATGAACGGGCAGAACTGCTAGGCGCTGCGCCGCCGTTGAAATGAAAAGCCCCGCCGGACTCCCGGCGGGGCTTTTTTGCGCCTAGTCCTTCAGATAGTCGCCGGCGTCGGCGTCCATGCCGTTGCCCGACGGAGCGACCTCCGCGAGCGGATCGGCGTGGATCGCCGCTTCGGGACCCTGCGCCAGCTCGGCGGCATGCTCCTCGGCCGCGCTGTTCGGCAGCACCAGCGATTCCTGGAGCTTGCGGTGCGCGGCCCGAAGCGCCGTGTCGCGCGCTGTTGCCGCGACCCGCAGGCGGTTCATGCCCGCGCCCGTGCCCGCCGGGATGAGCCGGCCGACGATGACATTCTCCTTGAGGCCCTGAAGCGTGTCGATCTTGCCCTGGACGGCGGCCTCGGTGAGGACCCGGGTGGTCTCCTGGAACGACGCCGCCGAGATGAAGCTGCGGGTCTGCAGGCTCGCCTTGGTGATCCCCAGCAGAACCGGCTTGCCTTCGGCCTTCTTCTGCTTCTTCTCGAGCCGGGCGTTGATCTCGTCCATCTCTTCGCGATCGACCTGCTCGCCGGCGAGCAGCGTCGTGTCGCCGCCGTCGGTGATCTCGACCTTCTGCAGCATCTGGCGAACGATCACCTCGATGTGCTTGTCATTGATCTTCACGCCCTGGAGCCGGTAGACCTCCTGGATCTCGCTGACGAGATATTCGGCCAGCGCTTCGACGCCCAGGACTTCGAGGATGTCGTGCGGATCGGGTGAGCCGCCGACGAGATTGTCGCCGCGCTTGACGAAATCGCCTTCCTGGACCTCGATGATCTTCGACTTGGGTACCAGATACTCGACCGGCTCCGCGCCGTCCTCCGGCACGATCGCGATCTTTCGCTTGGCCTTGTAGTCGCGCATGAAGGTAACCTTGCCGGAGACCTTGGCGATGATCGCATTCTCCTTCGGCTTGCGCGCCTCGAACAGCTCGGCGACGCGCGGCAGGCCGCCGGTGATGTCGCGCGTCCGCGCGGCCTCGCGCGGCATGCGCGCCAGCACTTCGCCGGCCTCGATCGTCTGCCCGTCCTCGACCGCGACGATGGCGCCGGCGGCGAGGCGATAGACGCCAGCTTCCGAATCCTTCTTGCCGGTCAGCGTCAAGCGCGGG
>DASTID010000081.1:0-6835 GCA_035717905.1 Sphingomicrobium sp.
GCCGAGTTCATCGCGCTCGGCTGGCTGGGCTCGCCCGCCGATATCTTCCGGCTGCGCGGGCACCGCGACGAATTGCTCGGCCGCGAGGGCTGGAAGGAGAAGTCGGTCGACAACCTCCTCGCCGCGATCGAGGCCAAGCGCGTGCCAGAGTCGCCACGCTTCCTGTTCGGCCTAGGCATCCGCCACGTCGGCATCGTCACCGCGCGCGACCTGCTCAAATGCTTCGCCACGATCGAGGAGCTTCGGCGGATCGCCATGTCCGAGGGTGGCGAGGCGGAGCTGTCGTCCGTGCAGGGCGTCGGTCCTGTTGTCGCTGAGGCCCTGGTCGATTTCTTCCACGAGCCTCACAACCGCGAGGCGCTCGACGACCTCCTGTCCGAAGTCTCGCCGCAACCGTTCGTCAGCGACGCGAAGCAGACCGAGTGGAGCGGCAAGACCATCGTCTTCACCGGCAGCCTCGAAACGATGAGCCGCGACGAAGCCAAGGCCCAGGCGGAGCGACTTGGAGCGCGGTCGGCCGGCTCGGTCAGCGCCAAGACCGATCTGGTGGTCGCGGGGCCGGGCGCCGGATCGAAGCTCAAGAAAGCCGAACAGCTTGGCATCCGCGTAATCAATGAAGCGGACTGGGCGAAGATCGTGGCGGAGACTTAGCTAATGCTCGTCATTCCCGCGGAAGCGGGAATCCCGCTTGTTTTTGAAGGCAGCGGGACCCCCGCGTTCGCGGGGGTGACGATTGCCTCCTACCGCACCCCGCTCGTCCGCCGGATGAAGTCGGCGACATTGTCGTGGAGCGCGACCAGCGAGGGCAGGTGCGCGTAGACCATGTGGCCGGATTCGTAATATTTATATTCGACGTTGCGCTGGAGGTCGGGCGGCACGGGCAAATGGCGCATCTCCATCACGCCTTCGAAGTAAGGCGTCGAGACGTCGAAATAGCCGCCGTTGACCATCACCTTGAGTTCCGGGTTCTGCTTGATCGCGACCGCGAGGTCGGGGAGCACGTTGGGCAGCGCGATCAGCGCGCGGTCGCCGCCCGGCGGCTGGTGCTTGTAGTCCCAGCTCTCGTAGATCGGGATGCCCGACTTGAACTCGACTCCGTCGCCGTAGTTGAGCGTGCGCCGGGCGTAGTCGTTGAACGCCGCGACATAGGCGGCGCTGATCGCGCTGCCCTGCGGGTCGTAGTCGGCGATCTTGCTCAAACGGTCGATGGTCGCGCCGGTGAAGCGCGTGTCGAGCGTGCCGGTGGTCAGCGCCTGCTCGCCCAGCAGCTCCTTCTGGAACGCGCCATATTCGATCCTGAGGTTGGTCTTGAGCAGGTAAGCGACCGGGAGGCCGGTGTAGGCCGATAGCCGCCGCGCGATCGCCTGCCGCTCCGGCTCGGGCAGCGCGTTCCCCTTGAGCAGCGCCGCCGCATAGTCGCTGGTCGCGAAGGCCTCGACCTCGTCGAGGAACGGCCTCAGCTCGGCCGGGCGGTCGGCGAGGCGGTTGTGATACCAGGCGGTCGCCGCATAGGTCGGCAGCGCGACGATGTAAGGCATGTCGATGCCGGGGTTCACTTGCGGGTCGTCGGGCAGGAAGTCCCAGTTGAGGATGTCCGAGAGCAGGATCACGCCGTTCAGGTCGATGTCCTTGTTCTGCAGCGCGAGCGCCAGGCCGGCGGCGCGCATCGTTCCGTAGCTCTCGCCGAAAATATACTTGGGCGAGTTCCAGCGGCCGTATTGCGACAGGAACTGGGTGATGAACTGGGCGAAAGCGTCGATGTCCTGGTCGACGCCGTAGAAGGCCTTGTCCTTGTCCTTGCCGGCGATGCGGCTGAATCCGGTGCCGGGCGCGTCGACGAACACGAGGTCGGAGACGTCGAGCAGGCTCTGGTCGTTGGCGACCATCGTATAGGGCGCGGGCGGCGTGTGGCGGGCGTCGGCGGTGACCACGCGCACCGGACCGAACGCGCCCATGTGCAGCCACACGGTCGAGGAGCCAGGGCCGCCGTTGAACAGGAAGGTGAGGGGGCGACCGACCGCGGGCGCGCCGGTCTTGAAGTAAGCCGTGTAGAACATCGAGGCTTCGGGCTTGGGCTCGTCCTTGTCGCTTTTGTCTTCGTCGCCGCTGTCGCTCGCCCCGGCTTCCGCCTCGATCGGGTCGGTGTCCTCCCAGCCCTTGGAATGGACGACGAGAGTGCCGGCGATCGCCTGATAGGCGATGCGCCGGCCGCCCACGGCGACCGATCCGGCCGAGCGCACTTCGGACGGCGTGAAGAAGGGTTTCGCGGGCGCGTCGGCCGCGGCGTCGGCGTCGTCGGTCGGCAGCAGCTGGGCGACCGCCGGAACCGGCGCGAGCGCGAGCAGGGCGGCAAGCAGGAGCTTCATCGCCACGGCTGTTGCAGCGGGCCGGTCCTCACGCAAGTGAAACACTTCCCGTCATTCCCGCGAAAGCGGGAATCCCGCTCGTTCTTGAAGACAGCGGGACCCCCGCTTGCGCGGGGGTGACGAGCTAGAGGGAAGTCAGCACCAGCACCGGCCATTCGCCGGGGAGGGACAGACCCTCGTTGAGGGACAGTCCCTGGGCTTGGTAGGCGGCGGCGACCGCCTCGGCCTGGCTGTCGAGCAGGCCGGCGAGGACGATTGCGCCGCCTGGCGCAAGCGCGGCGGCGAAGCCCGGCGCGAGCGCGATCAGCGGGCCGGCGAGGATGTTGGCGACGATCAGGTCGAACGGCGCGCGCGCGGCGAGCAGCGGCGAGTCCATGCCCTCGGCGGTCGCCAGCAGCAGCTCGCCCGCGCCATGGCCGAGCTTCACGCCATTGATCGCGGCGTTGTCGCGCGCGACCTCGATCGCGGTCGCGTCGATGTCGGTGGCGATGCATCGCGCCTCCGGCCACAGCGCCAGCGCGGCGAAGGCAAGCAGGCCGGTGCCGGTGCCGATGTCGGCGATATTGGCGAAGCGCGCGCCGCCCCGCTCGAGCCGGTCGAGCGCCTCGAGGCAGCCGGCCGTCGTCGCGTGCTGTCCCGTGCCGAAGGCGAGGCTGGCGTCGATTTCGAACGGGACAATCCCCAGGGGGACAGTCCCTCCATGCATCGGCGTGTGGACGTAGAAGCGGCCGGCGCGGATCGGCTGCAGCCCGGCCTGGCTCATCGTCACCCAGTCCGCTTCGCCGAGCTGCTCGACCCGGGGCTCGCCGCTGCCGAGCGCCCGCAGCGCGCTCAGCTCGCCGGCGTCGGGATGATGGTCGAAATATGCGTGGATCAGCCAGGCGTCGGGCTCGGTCGGGTCGGGCTCGTCGGCGACCAGCACCGGCGGATTGGCGCCGAAAGCCGGCAATTCGCTTCCGGCGCCTACCGCCTCGCCCTGCGCGCGCGTGCACGGGACCGTGGCGCGGAAGCTCACCGCACGTAGCTTGCGCCATTGGCGTCGATGATCGTGCCGGTCGCCGAGGCCGGGGCGTCGGTGGCGAGCCAGCGGATCACTTCGCCGATCTCGTCGGTAGTCGCGACGCGGCCCAGGGGGATGTCGGCGACGATCTTCGCGCCGCCGCGGCCGGCGAGATAGTCGTCGGTCATCTCGGACACGGTGAAGCCCGGCGCGACCGCGAAGCAGAGGATGCCGTCGGCGGCATAGCCGCGCGCGATGGTGCGGGTCATCGACACCAGCGCGCCCTTGGACGCGGCATAATGCCAGTGCTGCGGCGAATCGCCGCGGAAGGCGGCGCGGCTGGCGACGTTGACGATCCTCCCGCCTCCGCCGCGGTCGAGGAAATGCGATACGGCGAGGCGCGAGAGGTCGGCCGCGGCCTGCAGGTTGACGGTCAGCATTCGGTGCCAGGCGGCATGCCATTCGTCGTCGGTCGCATTGTCGGCGACGGCCTCGTAGATGCCGGCGTTGTTGACCAGCACGTCGATGCGGTCGTCGAGCTCGGCGAGCGCGGTCTCCCACACGTTGCGCGGCGCGGCCGGGTCGGTGAGGTCGCCGGCGACGAGCTGGTCGCTGCCGCGGCTCGAATGGCCGACGACCGTGTGGCCCGCGGCTTTGAGCGCGGCGTATGCCGCGGCGCCGATGCCGCGGCTGGCTCCGGTGACGAGGATGTTCATGGGGGTGCTATATCCTCCCCTCGATTTCGAGGGGAGGGGGACCGCACGAAGTGCGGTGGAGGGGTCTTGGGCTGCGGTGAAGAAGGCCCCTCCGTCAGCGCTTCGCGCTGCCACCTCCCCTGCAAAAGCAGGGGAGGAGAGTCAGGCCGCCATGCCGCTGACGAAGGCCTTGGCGGTCGACTTGAAGTTGGCGATCTGCTCGGAGAAGCGGCCGAAGCCCTGCTCGACCTCGTCGATGTCCTTGGCGACATTTTCGGTGTCGGTGCGGATCGCGGCGATGGTCGAACTCATCGAATCGGCGGCGAGCGCGGTTTCGTCGACCGCGGCGGTGATCATCGTCACCGTCTGCGCCTGGAGCTCCATCGCCTCGCGGATGCGGTCGGCCGAGCTCTGCACTTCCTCGACCGTGTCCTCGATCGAACCGTTGGCTTCCACCGTCTGCCTGGTCGCCTGCTGGATCGCGGTGATCTTGGCGGTGATGTCGTCGGTCGCCCGCGCGGTCTGGCTGGCGAGGCTCTTCACCTCCTGCGCGACGACGGCGAAGCCGCGGCCGGCATCGCCCGCACGGGCGGCCTCGATGGTCGCGTTGAGCGCGAGCAGGTTGGTCTGGCCGGCGATGTCTCGGATCAGGCTGAGGATCGATTCGATCGCCTCGACGTGCGCCGAGAGCGCCTGGCTGACTTTCACCGCCTGGCTCGCCTGGTCGCCGGCGCGGGTGGCGACGCCCGCCGCCACCTCCACTTCGGCGCGGGCATCCTCGATCGCGCGGATCAGGCCGGCGGCGGTCTGCGCCGCTTCGCGCATCGCGACCGCCGACTGTTCGGCGGCGGCGGCGACTTCGCTGGTCTTGCCGAGCATCCCGCGCGCCGACCCCGCGGTCGAGCGGGTGCGGTCGGTCAGCGCCTTCGACTGGTCGGTGCTGGCGCGGACCAGTTCGGCGACGCGGCGCTCGAACTCGACGCTTTCGCGGCCGCGCTGGTCGGCGGCCTCGATCGCCTCGAGCAAGGCGACCTGGGCGAGGATGATGTCGGTCTCGAAGCTGGTCAGCCGCTGGAAGGCGACGACGATTTCCTGGAGCGTCTCGGACTCGCCGGCGAAGCGCTCGAACATGCGACCGATGATCCGGGTGATGAGGTCGTCGCGCGCGGCGATATAGGCCGGGACCGAGGTGCGCTCGCGGTAGATCCGGCGGCCGTTCTCGGCCACGTCCTGGACCCAGGCGGCGTTCACCGTCCCGGTGTAATGGGCGCGGACCTGCTTGGCGGCATCGGCGCCGAACTGGGCGCGGACCTCGCTTTCGATGATGTCGCCAGAATCTTCCCACAGGCGCTGGACGTCGCGCTCGAGCGAGCCGCCGGCGTTATAGGCGGCAAGCCGCGCGCCCACCTGCTCATCGGTCAGCCGCTGCAGCTGCACGTTCTCGCTCATCTGTCCGCTCTCCAATGTCGCAATCGCCGTGTTCCCGACGCTCTTGCCGCACAATGGTTAAGAGCGGGTTAGGCGTGCCGCCGAAACTTGCCTGATCGGGGACCGCGCCCTAAGCGGCGGCTCCATGGCAAACGCTCAATCCCGCCCGTTGTCGCCGCATCTGACGATCTGGCGATGGGGCCCGCCGATGATCGTCTCGATCCTCCACCGCGCGAGCGGCGTCGCGCTGTCCCTCGCCGGGCTCGCCGTACTGACCTGGTGGCTGACCGCGATCGCCTCGGGGGGCGAAGCGTACGCCGGCTTCACCAAGGCCGCGGCGCACCCGGCCGGGATCGTCGTCCTGGTCGGGATCACGTGGAGCTTCTTCCAGCATCTGCTGTCGGGCGTCCGCCATCTGGTGATGGACAGCGGGGCGACGTTCGAGCTCGGCATCAACAAGCGCTTCGCGGTGCTGACGATCGTTGGCTCGGTGCTGCTGACCGCCGCGCTGTGGCTCTATATCCTGGAGTACCGGCCATGAGCCTCGGCGACAGCGCGACCCCGCTGGGCAAGGCGCGCGGGCTCGGCTCGGCGCGCGAGGGCGGCGAACATTGGCTGAGCGAGCGAATCACCAGCATCGCTTTGCTGCTGCTCGGCACCTGGCTGATCGCCTCGCTGCTGCTGCTCCCGTCGCTCGACTTGCGCTCGCTGCTCGAATGGCTGCGCGCGCCGAGCGGCGCGGTGCCGATGGCGCTACTGATCGTCATCGGCTTCAAGCACGCGCTCGACGGGATGAAGGTGGTGGTCGACGATTACGTCCACGAGCCCGGCAACAATTTCGCGCTCAACACGCTGCTGCTTTTCCTCGCCGTCGGCGGGGCCGCACTGGCGCTGTTCGCGCTTGCCAGGATCGCGCTCGGGAGCGCCGCTTGAGCGCCTACAAGATCGTCGATCACAGCTATGACGTCGTCGTCGTCGGCGCCGGCGGCTCGGGCCTTCGCGCGACCATGGGCGCGGCCGAGCACGGCCTCAAGACCGCCTGCGTGACCAAGGTCTTCCCGACGCGAAGCCACACCGTCGCCGCGCAGGGCGGGATTGCCGCCAGCCTCGGCAACATGGGCCCCGACCACTGGCAATGGCACATGTACGACACGGTCAAGGGGTCCGACTGGCTCGGCGACCAGGACGCGATCGAATATCTGTGCCGCGAGGCGCCCGCCGCGGTCATCGAGCTCGAGCATATGGGCCTGCCGTTCAGCCGCACCGAGGACGGGCGCATCTACCAGCGCGCGTTCGGCGGCATGACCCAGGATTTTGGGCAGGGCCCGCCGGCGCAGCGCACCTGC
>DASTID010000082.1:0-8656 GCA_035717905.1 Sphingomicrobium sp.
TCCTGCTCGACCATCTCAACTCGCCGTTCGGCGTAGTAGTGGTCGGCGGCGACCTCTATGTCGCCAACACCGACGGCATCCTTCGTTATCCGTTCACTCCGGGGCAGACGAAGATCACCGTTCCGGGGCAGAAGGTGATCGACCTGCCCGGCGGGCTGATTGATCATCACTGGACCAAGAGCCTGACCGCCAGCCCCGACGGCTCGAAGCTCTATGCCGGCGTCGGTTCCAACAGCAATGTCCAGGAGCGCGGGCCCGAGGCCGAAGCCAACCGCGCGGCGATCTGGGAGATCGACCCCAAGACCGCCGCGTTTCGAGTCTATGCGAGCGGGCTTCGCAACCCCAACGGCCTGACCTTCTACCCCGGCAGCAACACGCTGTGGACTGTGGTCAACGAGCGCGACGAGATCGGCCCCAACCTCGTTCCCGACTATATGACGTCGGTGCGCCCGGGTGCCTTCTACGGCTGGCCGTACAGTTATTATGGCCAGCATGTCGACGTGCGGGTCCGGCCGCAGCGCCCCGACCTCGTCGCCCGCGCGATTCCGCCCGATTATGCGTTGAGCTCGCACGTCGCCGCGCTCGGCCTCGCTTTCTACACCGGCGCAAGCTTCCCGGCGATGTTCCGCGGCGGTGCGTTCGTCGGCGAGCACGGCAGCTGGAACCGCACCGAGCGCAACGGCTATCGCGTGGTGTTCATCCGTTTCGCGAACGGTCGGCCGGTCGGCAAGCCGCTCGACTTCGTGACCGGGTTCATCGGCCCAGACGGCAACGCGCGTGGCCGGCCGGTCGGGGTCGCCGTCGACCGCACCGGCGCGCTGCTGATTGCCGACGATGCCGGGAACACGGTGTGGCGGGTGACCAATGCCGCGGCGAAGCCGGCGGTGGCCACCCCCGCGCGAATGATCAGCTTCTAGTCGCCGTCGCCGGTCGAATCCGGCGGCGCCGCTGGGCCAGGGATGCGATAGCCCTCGCCGAGCCATCGCAGCAGGTCGCGGTCCTTGCAGCCGCGGCTGCAGAAAGGCGCGTACTCCTCGGCTTCGGGCTCGCCGCAGATCGGGCAGGCTTTGGTCTGGTCAGGCCTTTTCGGCATACCCGCCGGACATGGGGACGGCGCCGTCGGCGCGCAACGCGACGGCTCCGCCGACCTGGCGGGCGAGCGCGCCGATCCACTCTGCTCGATCGTCCAGCAAGGTGATGACGGCCGGATGCGCGACCAGCCGAACTGCGCCCAGCGCATCGCGCACGGCCCGGCGCAGTAGCGCGCGCGCTTCGAACGCAGCGCGGTCCTGGGCAAGTTCAATCAATGATGCGCGCAGGCGCGGCCGCACGATCTGGACGAAGCCGAAGCCGTTGACCGCCGTCCGCTCGAACGGCTGCGGCAGATGCGCGTCGATTGCCTCGGCGGCGGCCTGGCGCGCCGCCTTGCCGCCGGCGGTGGGCAGGTCGATTCCGATCGACCCACCGATGTCGAGCCGCCGGATCGCTTTCGCGGCCTCGGTGGCGCCGTGCAGCGCGAGCTCGTGCGGTGCGAGATGGCCGTCGACGTCGATCAATGTCATCGCCGGCGTGGGGGAAATCCGAAGCTCGCCTCCGTCGAATTGCACAAGGCCGCTGCGCGCCTGATCGACGAGGTCGTTCCAGCCGGCGTCGGCAAGCGCGTCGCGCGGCGCGGGAAAGGGGAGCTCGCGCGCTTCGAGCGCCAGCGCATCGCGAACCGGCGCGTCGGCGACGCGCGCGAGCGGTCGCTTCCACGGCTCGATTCCGGGGATCGCCTCGCGCGTCACCTCGATGTTGAGCGCGGCGCCCTCGGTCACTCCGGGAGCGCCGCGCGGCAGCAGATATTCGCCTCCCTGCTTGCCCCGCGCGATCGCATTGCGGCCGTTGGTGCCGGTGCTGGTCAGCCGGGCGGCAAGGATTCTCCCGGCCGCAACCGTGCCGTCGAGCGCGATCCGCGCTTCGACAATGGCGTCATGTTGGACGAGCGCATAGCGGGTTTCGCCGATCCCGCGCTCGACCAGCCATTCAGGCAATCGGGTAACCCGCCGACTTCAGCAGCACGCGAGCCTCGGCCAGCGGCAGCCCGACGACGTTCGAATAGCTCCCCGCGATGTGCCGGACATAGACTTCGCCATAGCCCTGAAGCGCATAGCCGCCGGCCTTGCCGCGCCATTCGCCGTGGGCGGCATAGTGGTCGATCTCTTGCTCGCTCAACCGCTTCATCGCGATCATCGTCTCGACCAGCCGCTCGCGAATCCCGGACCCGGGCACAGCCAGCGCGACGCCGGTGAGCACGCGATGACGGCGGCCGGAGAGCAGCCGCATGCAGGCGCGCAGCGTCTCCTCGTCCTCGACCTTCGGCAGGATCCGCCGACCGACCGCGACGACGGTGTCCGCCGCGAGCACCAGCGCGTTCGGCTCTTGCGCGGCGACGGCGGCGGCCTTTTCGCGCGCCAGCCGCAGCGCGTGCTCGCGCGGCAGCTCGCCCTCCGGGACGCTCTCGTCGATTTCGGCTGGGACCACCGCGTCGGGCGTGACTCCGATCCGCGCGAGCAGGTCCAGGCGGCGCGGGCTCGCCGAGGCGAGGATCAGCCGCATGCGCTAGCCCGTATAGCCGGGCGGGCCTCCGCGGCCGGGCATGAAGCGGTAGGTGATGCGGCCCTTGGTCAGGTCGTAGGGCGTCAGCTCGACCAGCACCTCGTCGCCGGTCAGCACGCGGATCCTGTTCTTCCGCATCTTGCCGGCGGTGTGGCCGAGAATCTCGTGGCCGTTCTCGAGACGGACGCGGAACATCGCATTGGGCAGCAGCTCGACGACCGTGCCGCGCATCTCGAGCAATTCTTCCTTGGCCAAAAGATTCCTCTTCCCTGTCTGTCGAAAAGTCGCGGAGGCTTAGCGGCGCAGCCGACAAATGTGAAGGCGCGCAGAGGCTAGATCGTCAGGATCGTCGATCCGGTGGTCTTGCGCTCCTGCAGCGCGCGGTGCGCCTCGGCCGCATCCTGGAGCGCGAATCGCTGCTGTACCTCGACCTTCACCTTGCCGCTGCCGACGATCTCGAACAATTCGCCGGCGCTTTGCTCGAGCTGCTGGCGGCTGGTTACGTAATTATACAGCGTCGGACGGGTGAGGTAGATCGAGCCTTTCTGAGCGAGCAGGTTCGGCGGGATCGGCTCGGGCGGACCCGAAGCGTTGCCGAAGCTGACCATCAGCCCGCGCACCTTGACGCAGTCGAGCGACTTCAGGAACGTGTCGCGGCCGACCGAATCATAGACGACCGGAAGCTTCTCCCCATCGGTGATGCGCTGCACTTCGGCGACGAAATCCTGCCTGGAATAGACGATCGGGTGGGCGCAGCCGTGCGCGCGCGCAAGCTCGGCTTTCTCCTCGGTGCCGACAGTGCCGATCACCGTCGCGCCCAGCGCCGAGGCCCATTGGCACATCATCAATCCGACGCCTCCGGCGGCGGCGTGGATCAGGATCGTGTCGCCCTCCGCCACCGGGAACACCGAGCGCAACAGCATCTGCGCGGTCATGCCCTGGAGCATCATTGCGGCTGCCTGCTCGGCGTCGATCGAGTCCGGCAGCTTCACGACGCGGTCGGCGTCGATCAGCCGCTCCTCGGCATAGCCGCCCAATGGCCCGGCATAAGCGACGCGGTCGCCGGGGCTGACGTGATCGACCTCGGGCCCGACTGCTTCGACCACGCCCGCGCCTTCGACGCCGGGCGTGAACGGCAGGTCCTGCTTGTAGAGCCCGCTGCGGTGATAGACGTCGATGAAGTTGAGACCGGCGGCTTGCTGGCGAAGCTTGATCTGGCCGGGGCCGGGTTCGCCGACCTCGACGTTCTCCCATTGGAGGACGCCGGGGCCGCCGGTCTTATGGATTCGGATCGCGTGAGGCATCGCCTGCGCCTAGTCGGGGACAGTCCCTCGAGTCGAGGGACAGTCCCCTCGCTCGAAGGACTGTCCCTTGCAGGTCCCGAAGCTTACGGCGTCGCGCCTGCCGCCAGCGCGGCCAGCAGCAGCAGCGCGACGATGTTGGTGATCTTGATCATCGGGTTGACGGCGGGGCCCGCGGTGTCCTTGTAAGGGTCGCCGACGGTGTCGCCGGTGACCGCGGCCTTGTGGGCTTCGGAGCCCTTGCCGCCGTAATTGCCATCCTCGATATATTTCTTCGCATTGTCCCACGCGCCGCCGCCGCTGGTCATCGAGATGGCGACGAACAGGCCGGAGACGATCACGCCGAGCAGCAGCGCGCCGACCGCGGCGAGACCGTTCTCGCGCCCGCCGACCGCGCCGATCACGAAATAGACGACGATCGGCGCGAGCACCGGAAGCAGCGACGGGATGATCATCTCCCGGATCGCCGCCTTGGTGACGAGGTCGACGGTCCGCGCATAGTTCGGGCGGACCGAACCATCCATGATGCCGGGATTGTCGCGGAACTGCTGGCGCACTTCCTCGACCACCGCGCCGCCGGCGCGGCCGACCGCGGTCATGCCCATCGCTCCGAACAGGTACGGCAGCAGCGCGCCGAGCAGCAGGCCGACGATCACGTATGGGTTGGACAGGCTGAACAAAGTGTCGAGGTTGGTCGTCACCCCGATCTCGGCGCCGAACTCCTTCAAGTCCGCGGTGTAGGCGCCGAACAGCACCAACGCGGCAAGGCCGGCGGAGCCGATCGCATAGCCCTTGGTCACCGCCTTGGTCGTGTTGCCGACCGCGTCGAGCGCGTCGGTGCGGGCGCGGACCTCGTCCTCCAGCCCCGACATTTCGGCGATCCCGCCGGCGTTGTCGGTCACCGGGCCGTAGGCGTCGAGCGCGACGACCATGCCCGCGAGCGCCAGCATCGCCGAGGCGGCGAAGGCGACGCCGAGGAAGCCCGCTAGCTGGAAGCTCGCGATCAGCCCGACGATGATGACGATGGTCGGCAAGGCCGTGGATTCGAGGCTGATCGCCAGGCCCTGGATGATGTTGGTGCCGTGGCCGGTCTGGCTGGCGCGGGCGATCGACTGCACCGGGCGATAGTTGGTCCCGGTATAATATTCGGTGATCCAGACAATGAGCGCGGTTACGGCAAGACCGACGTAGCTCGACCAGATGATGTTCATCGCCGGGAAGCTGAGGCCGGAGGTCGTCGTGATGGTCTGGTCTAGGTCGCCGCCGAGCGCGAACCATGTGGCGACCGGGATCAGGATCGCGCCGCCGATCGTCGCCACCCAGAAGCCCTTGTAGAGCGCGCCCATGATCGAGCCCTTGGCGCCGAGGCGCACGAAATAGGTGCCGATGATCGAGGTGATGATGCACACCCCGCCGATCAGCAGCGGCAGCGTCATCAGCGGCAGCAGCAGCGGCGATGCGCCGAGCGCCAGCGCGACCGACACCATGGTGATGCCGACCGTGACGACATAGGTCTCGAACAAATCGGCGGCCATGCCCGCGCAGTCGCCGACATTGTCGCCGACGTTGTCGGCGATCACCGCCGGATTGCGCGGATCGTCCTCGGGGATTCCCGCCTCGACCTTGCCGACGAGATCGGCGCCGACGTCGGCCGCCTTGGTGAAGATGCCGCCGCCGAGGCGCGCGAAGATGGAGACGAGCGAGGCGCCGAGCGCGAGCGCGGTCAGGGCGGTGACCACCGGGCGGTCGTTGGGTGCGTAGCCGCCGGGGCCGGTCAGGTACCAAAACAGCACCGCGATCGCGAGCAGCGCGAGGCCGGCGACGAGCAGGCCGGTGACGGCGCCGGCGCGGAACGCGGTGGTGAGGCCGCTCTGCAGGCTGTTGCGCGCGGCCTCCGCGGTACGGACGTTGGCGCGCACCGAGATGTTCATGCCGATGAAGCCCGCCGCGCCCGACAGGATCGCGCCGATCAGGAAGGCGATGGCGGACAAAGGCTTGAGGAAAATGCCGATGATGATCGCGACGACGATGCCGACGATCGCGATCGTCGTGTACTGGCGGCGCAAATAGGCGCCCGCGCCCTCCTGGATTGCCGCCGAGACTTCGATCATCCGCTGGTTGCCGGCCGACATGGCAAGCACCTGGCGGCTGGTCACGATTCCATAAAGCACGGCGATCACGCCACAGGCGATGGCGATCAGAAGCAGGTTCATCCGGTTTCCCCGTTTGCGGCAAACAGAAAGGGCCGGCGGGCGAAGGCTCCGCCGGAGGTGTGGCGCCCCTTTATGAGGCGCAAGCGAAGCTTGCAACCGTGCGGGAGCGGCGGCGGATCAGCGGAGCAGGAGCGCGGCGGCCATGCCCGAGGCAAGGCCGCTAAAGGCGATCAGCCACTGGCGCAGCGGGATGGCCGAAATGTTCATAACCCAGCGTCTCCGGCACCTCGACGGGGCGCCCTCCGCTGGACAGCCGGAGCGCCGGCCGGCCCGCTTCGAGGGTCCCGATCGGGCGAATGGTCGCGCCTCGCGGTAAACAAAGCGTTTCCTTGGCCAGATCGGCGGGCAGCGCCGCGAGCAGCGCATAATCGTCGCCGCCGGTTGCCGCGAACAGCCGCGCCCCGAGCCCGCGGCCATGCCTCGCCGCGAACGCGTCTGACAGCGGCAGCGCGTCGAGGTCGATGTGCACGGCGCAGCCGCTCGCCTCGCCCATCCGTCGGGCATCGAGCAGCAGGCCGTCGGACACGTCCATCATCGCATGAGCGTGCGGCGCCAGCGCATGGCCGGCCGCGAGCAGGGGCACCGGCCGGCGATAAATGTCGACCAGCGGGCCGGTCGCCTTGGCATCGTCGCGCAGCCGCGCCAGCCCCGCCGCGGCATCGCCGACCGCGCCGACGAGCCACAGCCGATCGCCGGCCTCTCCGCCGTCGCGGCCCGGCGTGCGCTCGCCGGCGCGGCCGATCGCCGTCATCCCGAGCACCCGACGCGCGTCGGGCGGCAGGCTGATCGTGTCGCCGCCGATCAGCGCGAGTTCGTAGCTTTCGCAGGCGGCCTCGACGCCCGATAGGAAGTGCAAATCCCACTCCTCGTCACCCGAGAGCGTCAGCGACAGCAGCGCGGCCACCGGAGTCGCGCCCTTGGCCGCAAGGTCGGAGAGGTTCACCGCGACCAGCTTCCAGCCGACGCTCGCCGGCGGGTCGAACGGGAAAAAGTGCACGCCCTCGGCAATGCTGTCGTGAGTGATCACCAGCCCCTCGAGCAGCGCCGCGTCGTCGCGCAAGCCGCGCGCCGCCTTGTGGGTCGCGATCCGCCTGAGGCGCTCGATGACCTGCGATTCGCGCATCACTGCGCGGGGGCGGGCCGCGTGTGCTTGGCGATGGCGTCGAGCAGGCCGTTGACGAAGCCGCTCTCGCGCTTGTCGTAGAAAGCGTGGGCGACGTCGACATACTCCGAGATGACCGAGGCGACGGGCACGTCCGGCCGCGCGATCAGCTCGTAGGCGCCGGCGCGCAGTATCGCCCGCATCGGCCGGTCGAGCCGCTCGAGGCTCCAGCCCTTGGCCAGGCGCTCGCCGATCAGCGCGTCGATGTCGCCGCGCCGCGCGTCGGCGCCGGTTACGATGTCGTCGAAGAAGTCGCGCTCGGCCGCATGATATTCAGCGTCCTCGATTACCGCGCCCAGGCGGTGGTCGTGGAATTCCTTGAGCAGCCGCGGCAGCGGCGTTCCCTCCATCTCCTGCTGGTAGAGCGCCTGGACCGCGGCGAGGCGCGCCGCCGAGCGCGAACGGGAGCGGGTAACGGTCATCGGCCTTGCCCTAGCGGTGCCCGCCGCCGCGAGAAACCCCTCAGGGATAGCTGACGGTCTTCGGCACCTCGGGCAGCGGGATGAATTCCTGGTCGTCGCCGGGGACGAGTGGAAAGTGCATCGCCTTCCAATCCTCCTTGGCCTGGTTGATGCGGTCGCGCGACGACGACACGAAGTTCCAGAAGACGTAGCGGCGGGTGCTGAACGCCTGGCCGCCGAGCAGCATCGCGCGGCCGCCGGCAGCGCTCGACAGGCGCGCCTCGTGGCCGGGCCGAACCACGTAAAGCGTGAACGGCTCGAGGGGCTCGCCGTCGAGCTCGGCCTCGCCGCCGACGACCATCACCGCGCGTTCGTCGGCCTCGGCGTCGATTGGGATCGAGCTCCCGGCGGCGAGCGCGATGTCGGCGTAGATCGTCGGTGAATCGCAGCGGGTCGCGGCGCTCGACCCCCACAAGCTGCCCATCAGCACGCGCGCCCGCGCTCCGCCGTCCTCGATCAGGGGAAGGCCGCCTTCAGGGACATGGTCGAACGCCGGATCGACTTCCTCGCGGCGATCCGGCAGCGCGAGCCAGGTCTGCATCCCGTAGAGGCTCGGACCTTCGGGGCGCAGCGTTTCGGGCGAACGCTCCGAATGAACGATCCCGCTTCCGGCGGTCATCAGGTTGACCGCGCCGGGCTCGATCACCTGGTGCGAGCCGATGCTGTCGCGGTGCTCGATCGCGCCTTCGAACAGATAGGTGACGGTCGCGAGGTTGATGTGCGGGTGCGGGCGCACGTCCATCCCTTCGCCCGCCGGCAGCCGCGCCGGACCGAACTCGTCGACGAAGATGAACGGCCCGACCATCGTCCGCTGCTTGGCCGGAAGCGTCCGCCGAACCTTGAACGCGCCGAGGTCGTGCGTGACCGGCGTGATCACTTGCTCGAACGCGGTTTCGACGGTCGCCATGGTCATTCTCCCGG
>DASTID010000083.1:0-2010 GCA_035717905.1 Sphingomicrobium sp.
GGCGGTGGGCTAGCGTCGGGCGATGCCGCGCCTCGCCCGCGTCGTCATCCCCGGCATCGCGCATCACGTCACCCAGCGGCAACCGGCGCTTGCCGACCTTTTGCTCCGAAGAGGACCGCCGGCGCAAGGCCTGACGATCAGGCGCCGAGCTGCCGCGGCATAAATTCTCTTTATGCTCCCCCGCCGTCGTTTGATTGGCGGAGCGAACGGCGATCCATCATCTCCAGCGGCACCGGCCGAGGGGACGCGACACATTGCCCCGTGTCGCGAGGGCTGGCCGGCCCGACAGGACAAGCGAAAAGGATCGTCCCCTATGAAAGCTCTCCTTATCATTGCCGCCGCGCTGGCAAGCGCTCCCGTGGCCGCGCAGCCGGTCACGATCGTCGGCGAGGCGCCGCGCGTCGCGCACGTCGGCTTCGCCGACCTCGACCTCACCACCGATGCCGGAGTCCGCACGCTCGAGCGCCGCGTCGATGGCGCCGCGCGCGGGCTGTGCGACGAGAACGGCGTGCAGACGCTGGCGCTGCGCATCGCGCGCAAGAGCTGCTTCGACGAGGCCCGCGCCGACGGCCGCGAGCAGGTTGCCCGGATCGCGCAATCGCGCCGCGCGGGCGCGACCCTGGCCGGTGCGAGCGCGGCCGTCCAGGCGCATTGATCCGGCCCCGCGCGGCGGGAGCTCGGCCCGGCCGTAAGCTCCCGCCGCCGGGACGGCGCAACATCGTTTCACCGCGTTAATCATGTTGAACGGCTGATAACGCGCGCGTTCAGCCACCCCTCAAGCGAATCGGCGCATTGTCTTACGCATCAACCCCCGTTCTCACGAAGGAGAGCAACAATGCGTAAGCTTCTTATTCCGATCGTCGCCGCGGCCTCGACCCTGGCGATCGCGGCGCCCGCCGCCGCGCAATATTATCCCGCGCCGCGCGCCCCCGCCTACGGCTACGGCTATAATAACAATTACACCTATGTCCGCGGGCTGCAGAACCGGGTCAACCGCATCCAGCGCGATCTCCAGCAGCTCGCGCAGTACCGGATGATCAGCCGCAACGAGTATCGCAACCGCAACGAGGACGCGCGCGACATCGAGCGCCGCCTTCGCCGCGATGCGCGCGACGGCCGCGGCCTCAACCGCAACGAGATCGTCCGGACCGAGCAGCGGATCGTGCGCCTCGAGCAGAAGATCGCTCGCGACACGCGCGACGGCCGCCGCTGGGGCTTCCGCTGGTAACCGGCACGCCCTTCAAAGGGTACAGGGAAGGCGCTGCGGAGCAATCCGCAGCGCCTTTTTCTTTTCGGCGCCCCTGATTATAGCGCGGCCATGCGGCCCGGGGGCCGCGCCCGCCACTGATCCAGCCCGAGGAGCCGCAAGTCCATGGCCATTACGCCGCTCATGCCCGTTTACCCGCGTTCGCCGGTCCGTCCGGTCCGCGGCGAAGGCGTCTATCTCTATGGCGAGCAGGGCGAGAAATATCTCGATTTCGCGGCGGGGATCGCGGTCAACCTGCTGGGGCATGGCCATCCCGCGCTGACCAAGGCGATCCAGGACCAGGCGGCGACGCTGATGCACGTGTCGAACCTCTATGGGTCACCCCAGGGCGAGGCGTTCGCGCAGCGACTGGTCGACCTGACCTTCGCCGACACGGTGTTCTTCACTAATTCGGGTGCTGAAGCGGTTGAGTGCGCGATCAAGACCGCGCGGCGCTACCATTATGCCAAGGGCAACGCGCACAAGCACAACCTCATCACCTTCTCGAACGCCTTCCACGGCCGGACGATGGCGACGATCAGCGCGACCGACCAGGCCAAGCTGCGCGACGGCTTCGCGCCGCTCCTGACCGGCTTCACGGTGGTCGAGTTCAACGACCTCGACGCCGCGCTCGGCGCGATCGACGAGCATACGGCGGGCTTCCTGGTCGAGCCGATCCAGGGCGAGGGCGGCATCCGTCCCGGCACCCCCGAATTCCTCTCGGGGCTGCGCGCGGCGTGCGACGAAAACGACCTGATGCTGGC
>DASTID010000084.1:0-2093 GCA_035717905.1 Sphingomicrobium sp.
GCGGCGCGCGAATCGCGCGGCGGCGGCCGCTCGGGGTCGTACTTGCCGCTGAGCACGCCCTGGCCGAGCGGCGACCAGACGATCTGCGAAATGCCGTTGGCCGCGCACAGCGGGATCACCGCGTCCTCGGGCTCGCGCCAGAGCAGCGAATATTGCGGCTGGCTGGAAACGAATTTCGTGACTCCGCTGATGTCGAGCGCCGCCTCGATGCGATCGGCCGGCCATTCCGAAAAGCCGATGTAGCGGGCCTTGCCGCTCTCCACCGCGCGGGTCAGCGCCTCCATCGTCTCGTCGAGCGGCGTGTCCCGGTCGTAGCGGTGGCACTGGTAGAGATCGACATAGTCGGTGCGGAGCCGCTCGAGCGACGCGTCGAGCTGCTTTTCGACCTGCTCCCGCGACAGGCCGCGGTCGGTGTCGCTCATCGGGAAATACAGCTTGGTCGCGAGGATGTACGAGTCGCGCGGACGGTCCTCGAGCGCCTCGCCGAGGAAGCGTTCGGCGGCTCCGCGGCCGTAGACATTGGCGGTGTCGATGAAGTTGACGCCCTGCGCGAACGCCTCGTCGAGGCACGCCCGCGCCCTCTCCGCCTCGACGCCGCCGCCAAAGGTCAGCCACGATCCCAAAGAGATTTCCGACACTTCGAGCTCGCTGCCGCCGAGCTTGCGGTATTTCATTCGCGATCGCTCCTTCGCTAGAGCCGCGCCGATGGACCAACCGGATCATCTCGAGGTCAGCGGCCGCTCGATTGCCTATCGGCTGCGCCGGGGAAATGTTCCAACGCTCGTCTTCCTGCCCGGCTACGCCTCGGACATGGAGGGGATTAAGGCGCTCGCGCTCGACGCGTTCGCGGAGCGGCGCGGCCTTGCCATGCTGCGCTTCGATTATTCGGGGACGGGCTCCAGCGGCGGCGATTTCGAGGACGGGACGCTGGCGCTGTGGCTGGAGGAGGCGCTCGCTGCCGTGGACCGGCTGACCGACGGCCCGCTGATCGTCGTCGGCTCGTCGATGGGCGGATGGATCGCGCTGCACGTTGCGCTGCTTCGGCCCGAGCGCGTCGCCGCGCTGGTCGGCATCGCGGCGGCGCCCGACTTCACCGAATGGGGCTTCACCGCCGAGCAGAAGGCGGAGCTTGGCGCGAACGGCCGCCTCGAGGAGCCGAACCCCTACGGGCCCGAGCCTTATGTCACCACGCGCGGCTTCTGGGAATCGGGCCAGCAGCTTCGGCTGCTCGACGGCGAGATCGCGGTTCAGTGCGCAGTGCGTCTGGTCCACGGCGACAGGGACGAAGAGGTGCCGATCGAGGTCGCATTGCGCACCATGCGCGCGCTTCGTTCAGCCGATGTCCAGCTGACCATCGTCAAGGGCGGCGGCCACCGGCTGTCGGAGCGCCACGAGATCGCCGCGATCGTGCGCGCCGTCGCGGCCCTAGCGGAGACCGACGCTTGATCCTTGCCATTGCCACCGCCCTCGCCACCGCCGCGCCCGCCGCGGCGCCCTGCCCCGACGTCGTCACTCCGCCGGCGCTCGTTTGCCATGCGCTCGAGGCGAAAAACAGGGGCCGTTCGGACGCAGCGGCGCAGGCGTTCGAGGAAGCGGCCAAGGCCTCGCCTGCCCAGGGTGCGGAGACCGCGCATTTGTGGGCGGCTGCGGGCAACATGTGGATCGCCGCCAACCAGCCGGGCAAGGCCGCGCTGGCGCTCGACCGGGCGCTCGCGATTCCCGCGCTGGTCGCCGAGCAGCGCGGCGAGGCGCTGCTCGACCGCGCCCGCGCCGCCGAAGCGCAGAACGACCTCAAGACCGCGCGCGCCAAGCTCGACCAAGCGGTCAGCACGATCGCCGACGACCCGTTCTACTGGTACTTCTCCGCAGCGCTCGCGATCCGCGAGAATGACCCCGCCACCGCGCAGACGGCGATCGGCAAGGCGCTGACGCTGGCGCCGTCCGATCCGACCATCCTGTTCGAGGCCGGCCACGTCGCCGACTTCCTGGGCGACCGCGACAAGGCGCGAAGCTACTGGATGCGCGCAGCGGGAAGCGACCCCACGGGCGAGATCGGCAAGGCCGCCGCCAAGGCGGTGGAGATGCTCGGCGTC
>DASTID010000085.1:0-4016 GCA_035717905.1 Sphingomicrobium sp.
TCGACATTGTCGACCTGAAGCGCGCCTTGCGATCCGAACAGCTCGACCCGCTGGTCGTAGCCGTAACCGGTCCGGCGGCTGTTGCTGATCACGCACAGCACGCCGCTTTGCGACCTCAGGATCAGCTTGGCGGTGTCGATGTCGCCGAGCGCGCCGACCTCGGGCTCGATCAGGCACGCGCCGGCCGCGAACAGCTCGACGAACGGCTCGCCGAGCAGCCACGCGGCGGTGTCGAAATCGTGGATCGTGAAATCCTTGAACAGCCCGCCGCTGCGCGGGACGAAGGCGAGGTTCGGCGGCGCCGGGTCATGATTGACGATGTGCAGCGTCTCGGCCTTGCCCACGGCGCTCTGGTCGAGCCGGCGCTTGAGCTCGGCCAGATGCGGGTCGAAGCGCCGGTTAAAGCCGATGAACAGCGCGCGTCCCGACGCTTCGAGCTCGGGCAGCGCGGCGGCGAGCGTCTCGGCATCGAGCGACAGGGGCTTTTCGCAAAATACGGCCTTTCCGGCGCGGACGGCGGCGAGGACGTTGTCGAGGTGCGAGGCCGTGGAGCTCGCGACGATCACCGCCTCGATCGCCGCATCCGCGAGGATCGCTTCCAAGCTCGCCACCGGCGCCCCGGTCTCGCGGGCGAGTGCTTCGGCGAGCGGCTGGTCGTGGTCCGCGATCGCGGCAAGCTCCAGCCTTGGATTGGCGGCCGCATTCCGGCCGTGGAGGGACCCCATGCGCCCGGCGCCGACCAGCGCGATCTTGTGGACGGCCATCGCGGCGGCTGCTCCCCCTGGAACGAATCTTCGCCGTCATAGCCGAAATGGAACAGTCGTAAACGGCTTTTGCTTTCCAATGCGAGAATGAATATTCCATATGGTTCGAAGCGGGAGGAATCATGGACGCGAAGACCCGGCAACCGCCGGCAACGGCCGAGGCATTCCGCATTTTGCTGCTCGAGCGCTACGACGGCTTGAGCAAGCGCCTGAAGCAGGTCGCGCGCTATGTGCTCGACGAGCCCAACGAGCTGGCGCTCGAGACCCTGGCGGTGATCGCCGCGCGGTGCGGCGTGCAGCCGTCGGCGATCGTCCGCTTCGCCCAGTCGTTCGGCTTTTCGGGCGCAAGCCAGATGCAGCGGCTGTTCCGCGACGGCCTGCTCTCGGCCAACGCCGCGCTCGGTTATGGAGAGCGGGTCCGCCAGTTCAGCGAATCCGTCAGCCGGACGGCGGCCGGCGAGGGCCTGCTGTCGGAGTTCGTCGACGGCAATATCCTCGCGCTGCAGAACCTCAGCGAAACCGTCAGCGAGCAGGACATGCGCGCCGCCGTCGACCTGATCTTCAAGGGCGCGGTCGTCCATGTCGCCGGCTTCCGCCGCTCGTTTCCGATCTCGGCCTATCTCGCTTATTCGCTTCAGCAGCTCGGCAAGCATGTCCAGTTCATCGACGGAGTCGGCGGTCTCGCCCGTCCTCAGGCGAACACGATCGACCGAAAGGACCTGCTGATCGCGGTCAGCTTTCGCCCCTATGCGCCGGAAACGGTCGAGCTGGTCGAAATCGCCGCGCGCAAGGGCGCGAAGGTCCTGTCGATCAGCGACAGCCGGGTCAGCCCGATCGCCAAGCACGCGACGGTCACGCTCCAGGTCCGCGATTCCGAGGTGCGCAGCTTCCGCTCGCTGGCGGCGTCGATGTGCCTCGCGCAGGCGGTCGCGATCGGTTTCGCGTTCGAGGCCGAGCGGACCCGCAAACGTTCCAAAAAGTGAAATGCTTGTTGCAGAAATTTCCTCGTTGGAATAGTCGTTGCGAAGGAGCAGCGACGGTGGCGGGGTAAGAGTTTGACGAAATCGCTGGACCTGGTTGCGATCGGCCGATCGAGCGTCGATCTTTACGGCGAGCAGGTCGGCGGACGGCTCGAGGACATGGCCTCGTTCGCCAAATATGTCGGGGGCAGCCCGACCAACACCGCGGTCGGCCTTGCTCGCCTCGGCCTCGAGGCCGCGCTGGTCACGCGTGTCGGCGCCGATCACTTGGGCCGCTTCATTTGCGAGCAGCTGCAGCGCGAGGGCGTCCACGTCGAAGCGGTCAAGACCGACCCCGAGCGGCTGACGGCGCTGGTGGTCCTCGGCATCCGCGACCGCGACACCTTCCCGCTGCTGTTCTACCGCGAGAATTGCGCGGACATGGCGCTCGGCCCCGACGACGTGGATGAGGCGCTGATCCGCTCATCGGCCGCGGTGCTGGTCAACGGCACGCATTTGTCGGCGCCGAACGTCTTCGCCGCGTCGATGAAGGCGATCGAGATCGCTCGAAATTCCGGCGGCCGCGTCGTGTTCGACATCGACTACCGGCCGGTGCTGTGGGGCCTCGCCGGCAAGGACATGGGCGAGAACCGCTATGTCGCGTCCGGCGAAGTGACGGAACGGCTTCAGCAGGTCATCCCCCTGTGCGACTTGATCGTCGGGACCGAGGAGGAAATCCACGTCCTCGGCGGCAGCCCGGATACCATTCGCGCCCTTCAGGCCATTCGCGCGCAAAGCGCCGCGTTGCTCGTGTGCAAGCTCGGCGCTGCCGGCTGCGTCGCGTTCGCTGACGACGTGCCCGACGATCTGACCGACGGCCTGATGGTCGCGGGCTTTCCGGTCGAGGTGTTCAACGTCCTGGGCGCCGGCGACGCCTTCATGGCGGGCTTCCTGTCGGGCTGGCTTCGCGACGAGCCGCTCGAGCGCTGCTGCACACTGGCCAATGCCTGCGGCGCGATCGTCGTCTCCCGCCACGGCTGCGCGCCGGCCATGCCGACCAGGATCGAGCTCGAGGCGTTCCTCGCGAAGGAGGACTACCCCTTTCGCCTGCGCGAGGACGCCTCACTCGAGCATGTTCACTGGGCGACGACGCGGCGCGGTGACTATGACGAGCTGACCGTGTTCGCGATCGACCATCGGATGCAGTTCGACGCGCTGATCGAAGAGCTGGATTGCCCCGAAGAGCGTGTTTCGCAGTTCAAAAGCCTGGCGTTCGACGCGCTCGACAGCGTCGGACGCGGCGATCCGCGGTTCGGACTGATCGTCGACGAGCGGTTCGGGCTCGATGTGCTCGCCGCCGCCGCGGACCGCCCCTATTGGATCGGCCGCCCGATCGAGGTCCCGCGATCGCGTCCGCTCGAGTTCGACGGCGGCGCCGATGTGGGGATCGAGCTTGGTCGATGGCCGACGAACCACGTCGTCAAATGCCTCGCGTTCTACGAGGCCGACGATCCCGCCGACTTGCGCGAACGGCAGGAACGCCAGCTGCTGCGTCTGTTCGATGCCTGCCGCCAGACCGGTCACGAGCTGCTGCTGGAGATCATCGCGCCCGAGGACCCGCCGGCGAACGAAGATTCCACGGCGCGCGCGCTCGAACGGCTGTATGATATCGGCATCATGCCCGACTGGTGGAAGCTCGAGCCCTCGGCCAGCGCGGCCGCATGGAAGAGCATCGTCGACGTCATCACCGAGCGCGACCCCTATTGCCGCGGCGTCGTGCTGCTCGGCCTCTCCGCGCCGATTCCCGACCTGATCGCCTCGTTCGAGGCCGCCGCGCCGTTCCGCCTGATCAAGGGTTTCGCGGTCGGCCGGACGATCTTTCACGACGTCGCGCGCGACTGGCTGTCCGGCCAGATCGACGATGGCGAAGCGGTCCAGCTGATGGCCGACCGGCTCGCGACTTTGGTCGACGCGTGGCGCACCGCGCGCGCCGGCGTGGAACAAGCGGCATGAGCGATGTTCGCCTTACCGCCGCGCAGGCCTGCATTCGCTATCTCGCCGCGCAGTTCGTTGAGGCCGAGCAGGGCGCGCAGCCCTATTTCGCAGGTGTCTGGGCGATCTTCGGGCACGGCAATGTCGCCGGGCTCGGCGAAGCGCTGGCCGGGGCGCAGCAGGCGCTGCCGACCTTCCGCGCGCACAACGAGCAGGCGATGGCCCATGCCGCGATCGCCTTCGCCAAACAGTCGCGGCGGCGCCGCGCGATGGCCTGCACGACGTCGATCGGACCCGGCGC
>DASTID010000086.1:0-9676 GCA_035717905.1 Sphingomicrobium sp.
GACCCTGATCGACCCGGAAAGCGTGTGGTTCGCCTACGACACCAGGCTCGGGCGCGACGTCACGGTCGAGCCGCACGTCGTGTTCGGCCCCGGCGTCGCGATCGCCGACGGCGCGACGATCAAGGCGTTCAGCCATATCGAAGGCGCGATCGTCGGCGCCAAGGCCAGCATCGGGCCGTTCGCGCGGATCCGGCCGGGAACGCGGCTCGCCGACCGGACCAAGGTCGGCAATTTCGTCGAGCTCAAGAAGGCCGAGGTCGGCGAGGGCGCGAAGGTCAATCATTTGTCCTACGTCGGCGATGCGTCGATCGGCGCCGCCGCCAACATCGGCGCCGGGACCATCACCTGCAATTACGACGGGTTCGGCAAATACCGGACGGTGATCGGGGCGGGGGCGTTCATCGGCTCCAACACCGCTTTGGTGGCGCCAGTGACGGTCGGCGACGGCGCGGTGATCGGCGCGGGCTCGGTGATCACCGAGGACGTCGAGCCCGACAGCCTCGCGGTCGAGCGCAGCGAGCAGAAGGGCATAGCCGGGTGGGCTCGCCGCTTCCGCGAGCGGATGACGCGCAAGGCGGCGGAATAATCGTTGCCAGGCGAATCTGCGGAGAACCGCCGGCCGCGAGCATTGCGCATGATATCATGATATGATATCGCGATATCATGACCCGGATATTGGCCGACCTTCCCGACGAGGACATCGAATGGCTCGACCGCCTCGCGGCCGAGCAGGGCAAGTCGCGCGCCTCGCTTTTGCGCGAAGCGGTTCACGCTTACCGCGCGGAGGGTTCACTCGACTGGCTCGATCGAGGTTTCGGCGCCTGGAAGAATCGAACGGACATCGGCGATTCGGTTGAGTGGCAGCGTCGCGAGCGAGCATCCTGGACTCGCCCTTGGGACGACGATTACGAAGAAGTGAAAGCGGAATTTCCCGACCTCTTCGACGCGGAAGATGACCGGCAACGGCAAATCTATCTCGATATGCTCGCTGGTAAGTACCCCACACCGAAATCACCCGATCGGCGGTGAGCAGCTACACGTTCGATGCGAATATCGTTGTCGACGCGCTGGTCGGATTCGAGCCGGCGCGCGCAGAAATCCGCCGGGCTGCGGAGACGGGGAGAGGCGTGTGGATCAGCCGCATGGCTTGGGTGGAGGTGCTCTCGAAGGGGTCGGGTACCGCGCTCAATGACGCGGAGGCTTTTCTGGCCGGCTTCTCGATTGACGAAATCGATGGTGAAGTCGCTGCCCGGGCGGCATCACTGCGGCGGGAGCGCTCGCGCTTGAAATCGCCCGACGCCATCATCCTGGCCACGGCACTCATCCGCGGACGAGTTCTCGTCACGCGCAACACGAAGGATTTTCCGGCGAGCATGCCGGGTATTCGCGTCCCTTATATCGTTTGAACGGAAAGCCATATGTGCGGAATCGTCGGGATTGTCGGGAAGTCGGAGGTGGCGCGGCGGCTATTCGACGGGCTCAAGCGGCTCGAGTACCGCGGCTATGATTCGGCCGGGATCTGCACGATCGACGACGGCCAGCTCGTCCGCCGCCGCGCCGAGGGCAAGCTCGACAATCTCGCGCGCGAGCTGAAGGCCCACCCGCTCGGCGGCACGACCGGCATCGCCCACACCCGCTGGGCGACCCACGGCGCGCCGACCGTCGGCAACGCCCATCCGCACATCGTCGGTCCGGTCGCGCTGGTCCACAACGGCATCATCGAGAATTTCAAAGTCCTGCGCGACGAGCTGATCGCCGAGGGACGAACGTTCGAAAGCGAGACCGACACCGAGGTCGTCGGCCACCTCGTCGCGCGCGAGACCGAGCAAGGCGTGTCGCCGCAGGACGCGGTCGCGGCGGTGCTTCCGCGGCTTCAGGGCGCGTTTGCCATCGCCTTCCTGTTTCGCGACCATCCCGACCTGCTGATCGCCGCGCGGATGGGAGCGCCGCTGACACTCGGCTATGGCGAAGGCGAGAATTACCTCGGTTCGGACGCGCTCGCGGTTGCGCCGTGGACCCAGCGCATCGCCTACCTCGACGAAGGCGACTGGGCGGTGATCCGCCGCGACGGCATCGACATCTTCGATCGGGACAACCAGCCGGTCGAGCGCGAGATTGTCGACTCCGGCGCGTCATCGGCGCCGGTCGACAAGGGCAATTACCGCCATTACATGCAGAAGGAGATTTTCGAGCAGCCGATCGTCGTTGCGCAGACTCTCCAAAGCTACGTCCGGCGGTTCGAAGGCGAGGTCGCGCTTCCGGTCGCGGACGCCGACCTCGAAGCCGTCGACCGGCTGACGATCGTCGCCTGCGGCACCAGTTACTATGCGGGCCTGGTCGCGAAATATTGGGTCGAGCAGTTCGCGCGCGTGCCGGTCGACATCGATGTGGCGAGCGAGTTCCGCTACCGCGCGCCGGTGCTCGAGCCGGGCGGGCTGGCGCTGTTCGTCTCCCAATCGGGCGAGACGGCCGACACGCTCGCGGCACTGCGCCATGCGCGCTCCGAACGGCAGCGGATCGCGGTCGTGGTCAACGTGCCTACGAGCTCGATGGCGCGCGAGGGGGACCTGCTGTTCCCGACGCACGCCGGGCCCGAGATCGGAGTCGCCTCGACCAAGGCGTTCACCTGCCAGCTCGCGGTGCTCGCCGCGCTCGCCGCCAACCTCGCGCGCGCGAAGGGGCGGCTGAGTCGCGACGAGGAGAAGGAGATCGTCGCGCATCTGCAGGAAGCGCCGGCAGCGCTCAACGCCGCGCTCAACCACGACGAGGACATCGCGGCGATGGCGCATTTGATCGCCCCCGCGCGCGACGTGCTCTATCTCGGGCGCGGCCCCGATTATCCAATGGCGCTCGAAGGCGCGCTCAAACTGAAGGAGATCAGCTACATCCACGCCGAAGGCTATGCCGCCGGCGAGATGAAGCACGGACCGATCGCGCTGATCGACGAAGCCGTGCCGGTGATCGTCATCGCACCGTCCGGACCGTTGTTCGAGAAGACCGTCAGCAACATGCAGGAAGTCCGCGCGCGGGGCGGCAAGATCGTGCTGATCAGCGACGCGAAGGGCATCGCCGAGGCGGGCGAGGGGTGCATGGCGACGATCGAGATGCCCGAGGTTCACCCACTGATCGCGCCTTTGGTTTACGCCGTGCCGGTGCAGCTGCTCGCTTATCACACGGCGGTGCTCAAGGGCACCGACGTCGACCAGCCGCGCAATTTGGCGAAGAGCGTAACGGTCGAGTAGCTAGGCGGCCGCGCGCTTGGCTTCGAGCTCGCGCACGTGGCGGCTGAGCCCGTCGTAGAGGAAGTCGATGACCGCGCGCACGCGCGGCGTGCGGCGGACGCGCTCGTGGGTCAGCAGCCACAGGATCCGGCCATGGTCGGCGCGCGGCGCGATGCAGCGGATGAGGTCGGGGTCGGCGTCCGCGACCACCGTCGGCAGCACCGCTATGCCGAACCCGGAGCGGACCGCGGTCAAGAGGCCGGTCGAATTGGCGTGGTGCATCGCGACCTGCTCCTCGAGGCCGAGCTGCTGGAGCCACGCCTGATAGTGGCGCCACAGGTTGCCGCCGCCGCCGCCGACGATGGCGTGGTTCTTGAGCTCCTCGACCGAGGCCGGCGCGCCGTGGCGCTCGGCGTAGGCGCGACTGCAATAGAGCGTCCAGTCGTCCTTGCAGAGCATGCGCCCGACCAGCCCGGCCGGCTGGTCCTTCGAGCTGCTGCGCAGCGCGATGTCGGCCTCGCCCTTGCCGAGGTCGCGCATCTGCTGGCCCATGTCGAGGTCGATCATGATGTCCGGGAAACGCTCGTGCAGGTCGCGCAGCAGCGGCGAGAGGAGGCCGATCGCGTAAATGTCTTCCGAGGTGATGCGCACCGTGCCGCTGTGCTGGCGGGTCTGGGCGCCGGCGGCGTCGGCGAATTCCTGCGCTTCGGCTTCGACCCGCTCGGCCAGCGGCAGCAGGTCCTCGCCGGCCGGAGTCAGCGCGTAGCCGCCCTGGCGCCTCTCGAACAAGGCGAGGCCAAGCGCCCGCTCGAGCGCCGCAATCCGCCGGGCGACGGTCGTCTGGCTGAGCCGCAGCCGGCGGCTGGCCGCGAGCGTGCTGCCGTCGCGCGCGACGGTGAGGAAGAAGCGCAGGTCGTTCCAGTCGAGCATCGGGGCGCACCTTTAGCGCCGTTCAGGCGCCGGCCGTGTTCTGCAATTTTGCAGAATGATAGCACGAGATCGTTGCTGTCGCGCACCGAAAAAGGAGATTATTTGGAGGGTCGCATTCCGCACAGGGAAGGACGCGACCATGAAAGCGATCACCATCATCATCGGTTCGGCGCTGATCACCGCCGCGGCGCTCAAGGCCGTGCCGGCGCTCGCGGAGCCGGCCAGCCATGCCGTCAATGTCAGCATCGTCCACACCACGGATCTCGACTTGTCGACCGAGCTCGGGCGCAGGCAGCTCGAGCAGCGCCTCGCATCGGCGGCCCGGCAAGTCTGTGGCGCCGCGTCCGACGCCGATCTCGCGGGCAAGAACGAAGTCCGCCGCTGCCGGGACGACGTGCTCGCCCGCGCACACGCCAGCCGCGACGCGCTCCTCGCGTCGAACGCCAGCAACGCCACGATCAAGGTGGCCGCCGTCCGCTGACCGCTGCTTGCGACTTGTCCCGCGCGCCCGTAGGTCGCCCTCTGGTTCGTCGCGCGGGACACCTCGATGCAGCTTTCGGATTTCAAGGCGCTCAGCTTCGATTGTTACGGGACGCTGATCGACTGGGAAGCCGGTCTCGCCAGTGCGCTTCGGCCGCTGGTCGAGCGGTCCGGACGAAGCCCCGATGAGCTGTTGGAAGCTTATGGCCCGATCGAGCACCAGCTCGAGGAGGAAAATCCCGGCCTTCGCTATTCCGAGCTGCTGGAGAAGGTTCATGCGCAGCTCTGCGAGCGCGCCGGAGTCGCGGCCGACGCAGCCGAAGCGCGCGCATTCGGCCAGTCGGTCGGCGACTGGCCGGCTTTCCCGGACTCGGCGGAGGCGCTGCGCTACCTCAAGCGGCACTTCCAGCTGATCATCCTGTCAAACGTCGACCGCGCGAGCTTCGCGCGCAGCAACGAGCGGCTCGGAGTGGAGTTCGACCAGGTTCTGACTGCCGAGGAGATCGGCTCGTACAAGCCCGACCCGCGCAACTTCGACTATCTGCTCGAACGCGCCGGAGCCGCGGGCATCGCCAGGCACGAGCTGCTGCACGTCGCGCAAAGCCTGTTCCACGACCACGCGCCCGCCAACAGGCTCGGCATCGCCTCCGCGTGGATCGACCGCCGCCAAGACAAGCAAGGCGGCGGCGCGACGCCGCTGCCCGAGCCGATGCCGCGCTTCGACTTCCGCTTCGCCTCGCTGGGCGAGCTTGCTGAGGCGCATCGCGCCGAGCAGGGCTAGTCTTCCGGCTTGCGAAGCGGCTACGGCGACGCGCCATGCACCGTCCGCTGCGCCTGACCATCGATCGCTCGGCGATCCAGGCCAATTGGCGCTGGCTGCAGGAGCGCGCCGGCGTGCCCGCGGGCGCGGCGATCAAGGCCGACGGCTATGGGCTCGGCGCGCGCGAGACCGCGCAGGCGCTCTATACCGCCGGCTGTCGCGATTTCTTCGTCTCGACCTGGGCGGAGGCCGAGGCGCTTGGCCCGCTCCCCGTCGGCGCCAGCCTCGTCGTGCTCCACGGCGTCGGTCCTGCTGACGTTGAGGCGGCGCTCGCGTCGAGCGCGCGCCCGGTGCTCAACTCGGCCGAGCAGGTCGCGCGGTGGAAGGAGATCGCTCCCGACCGCGCATGCGACGCGATGGTCGACACCGGCATGAACCGGCTCGGCCTGAGGCCCGAGGAGATCGGCGGCCTCGACGGGCTCGCGATCGACGCGCTGCACAGCCATCTCGCCTGCGCCGACGAGGATTGCCCGCTCAACCTGATGCAGCTCGAGCGATTCCGTGCGGTGGTCGCCGCCGTCTCGGCGAAGCGCTACAGCCTGGCCAACTCGGCCGGCATCTGCCTCGGGCGCGACTACAGCTTCGACCTCGTCCGCCCCGGCCTGTCGCTGTACGGCGGAATCCCGCGCGTCGAGGCCGAGGGGCATATTCTCGGCGTCGCCCGGGTCGACGCCGAGATCGTCCAGCGGCGCAGAATCCACGCCGGGGAGACCTGCGGCTATGGCGCGACTTTCACCGCGCAGGCGACGACCGAGGCGGCGATCCTCAACATCGGCTATGCCGACGGCTATCTGCGCAGCTTCTCGTCGCGCGGTTCGGCGTTCGTCGGCGAATTTGCGCTGCCGGTGCTCGGCCGCGTGTCGATGGACCTGATCGCCGTCGGCTGCGACGCGGTGCCCGAGCTCAAGGAAGGCGACTGGGTCGAGATCGACTATGATTTGCCCTCGGCTTCGCGGCAGTCCGGGCTGTCGCAATACGAGCTGCTGACGACGCTGGGCTCGCGCTTCGAGCGGCGGTGGGTCTGATTTCTTCCCTCTCCCGCGAGCGGGAGAGGGAGGGAGCCGCCGGAGGCGGCGGAAGGGTGAGGGGTCTGGTAGCGGGCACGGCCCTCACCCCGTTCGGCTTCGCCGAGTCGACCCTCTCCCGCTTGCGGGAGAGGGTGCCGCGGTCTTGGGCTTATAGCGGCACAGGTTGATCACCGGGCAACGCCAGCATTCGGGCAGGCGCGCCTTGCAGATGTAGCGGCCGTGCAGGATCAACCAGTGGTGGGCGTCGCGGCGGAACGGCTGCGGCACGACCTTCTCGAGCTTCGCCTCGACCTCGTCGACCGTCTTGCCGGGGGCGAGTCCGGTGCGGTTGCAAACGCGGAACACGTGGGTGTCGACCGCGAACGTCTCCTCGCCCCAGGCGGTGTTGAGCACGACGTTCGCCGTTTTGCGGCCGACGCCGGGCAGAGCCTGAAGCTGGTCGCGGGTGCACGGCACTTCGCCGCCGTGATCGCGGATCAGCGCCTCGGAGAGGGCGATGACATTCTTCGCCTTGGTGTTGAACAGGCCAATGGTCTTGATCGCCTGGCGCAGCGCCTCCTCGCCGAGATCGAGCATCTGCCGGGGGGTCGCGATGCGCGCGAACAGCGGGCGGGTGGCAATGTTGACGCTGGCGTCGGTCGCCTGCGCCGAGAGCACAACCGCGACGAGCAATTGATAGGGGTTGGCCGATTCGAGCTCGGTGGTCGGGGAGGGGTTCTCCTCGGCCAGCCGGCGAAAGAATTCGAAAACCTGCTCGCGCTTCAAGCTCTGGTCTCGGGGACGCGGATCACATCGTGCATCGAATAGAGGCCGGGAGCCTTGCCGACGAGGAAGCGCGCGGCGGCGAGCGCGCCCCTGGCGAAAATCATGCGGTTCTCGGCGCGGTGCGACAGCGTGATCTGCTCCCTGGGACCGAGGAAGCGAACGTCATGCTCGCCGGCCACGGTGCCGCCGCGAAGCGAGGCAAAGCCGATCGCGCCGGGCTTGCGCGAAAGCCCCGTCCCCGAGCGGCCCATCTCGGCGTCCAGCTCGGCGCCGCGCCCGCGCGCGGCGGCATTCCCTAGAAGCAGCGCGGTCCCGGAAGGCGCGTCGGCTTTCATGCGATGATGGGTCTCGGCGATCTCGATGTCCCATTCGGGCCCCAGAACCTCGGCGGCGCGCGCGACCAACTCGGTGAGAAGAGTGATGCCGAGCGCGGTATTGGCGGCGCGAAGCACCGCGATTTCCTTCGCCGCGACTGCGATGCGCTGGTCCGCCAGTTCGTCGAGGCCGGTCGTTCCAATAAGGATCGGCACGCCCGCCGCAATTGCCCGATCGAGGCTCGCCTGAAGCGCCGCCGGGGCGGAAAAGTCGACCAGCACGTCGCCAAGGTCCTGATCGAGCGCGAAGCCGGAGTCTTCGGCGACCGCAGCGGCGATCGCCTGGCCCATGCGGCCGTTCGGGGCGATCAGGCTGATGCGGATCGGCTGGTCTGCAGTGCGCATGGCGCAGAGTTAGCGAAGCCGTTCCTGCAGCGCCAGCGCGGCGGCCGGCGCGCGGACCTTCGCGCCGTTGATCATGAACATGTAGGCATCGCGCTTGTCCTTGCGCCACTGGAGCGCCTTCCTGGCGAAGCGGCCGAGCGCGGCATCGTCGTAGCCGGTCGCCACGTCCTCACGCATCCGCTGCAGCCGCGCATAAGCGAAGCTCGCGGTGTCGGCGTCGATGCACGGGAACTCGTCGTCGTCGCCGAACACGATCGCCACGTCATGCTCGCGGCAGAGCGCGAAGAAGGCCTCGTCGCGGAAGCTTTCGTGACGCGGCTCGATGACGTGGCGCAGCGGGATTCCGTCGAGCTTGCGCGGCAGCAGCTCGAAGAAGGCGGCGATGTCGTCGCGGTCGAACTTGCGGCGCGCGGCGAGCATCCACAGCACCGGGCCGAGCTTGTCGCCGAGGGCGGCCATGCCCTGCGCGAAATAGGTCGCAACGCCCTCGCCGGCGTCGGCGAGCTTCGGGCGAGTGACGCAAAAGCGCGAGCCCTTGACCGCGAACTGAAAGCCGTCGGGAACGACCTTCGCCCAGGCGGCCCAACTCTTCGGGCTCTGCCGGCCGTAAAAGGTGGCGTTGATCTCGATCGCGCCCAACTGGCGCGACGCAAATTCGAGCTCGCGCTTCTGAGGCAGGTCGCCGGGATAGAAAACGCCGCGCCACGGCGGGAAGGTCCAGCCGCCGATACCGATGCGGATGTGCCCTTGGCTCATGCGGGCACGAACGTCGCCGGCGTTACTTGGCTGCGGCGGCGGGTCCGGGAATGATGAAATCCTCGACCGCCTTCCAGGTGCCATCGGATTGCGGCTTCCAGACCGTGATGTAGGTTCCGGTGCTGCTCGCCGGCTGCCTGGTCGCGGCATCGGTCATCTGCAGCGAATAATGGCCGCGGCTGTAGGCGAGGTCGCCCGATTTCGCGACCTCCACCACGTCCGCCGCGAAGCTGAGCTTCATGTTGGGGTCACTGGTAAGCGCGGCGAGCTCCTTGCCGCGCGCCGCCGGATCGGTGGCGAGCGCGGCTCCCGGCGAGCCAAGCGCGGCATTGTCGGCGTAGTGCGCCGCGAGCGCATTGGCGTCTTTCGCCGCGTAATCCTTCTCCCACTGCGCCTCCTGCGCCTTGATGTCCGCGGCGATCCTGGCGGTATCGGCATGCTTGTGGCCCTTCCAGCCGTCGTGGTCGCACGCGGCCAACGCAAACATGGCGGCTCCAGTGAGCGCCAATCGAGTTGCATTCTTCATCGGGCAGATCCTTCCGAGCGGGACCGGTGATCCGGTCCGGCGCCGCAACAACCACGCGCCGCCGAGTCGCACAAGCGCGTTCGCCCGGGCTACAGCCGGCCAATGGGCATTGGGTCGGCCAGGATCGTCATTCTCACCGGCGCCGGGGTGTCGGCGGAAAGCGGGCTGGCGACCTTTCGCGGGCCCGACGGGCTGTGGGAGGGCCACCGCGTCGAGGACGTGGCGACACCAGAAGCCTTCCGCCGCGATCCGGCGCTGGTCCACGCTTTCTACGATGCGCGCCGGGCGAGGCTCGAAAGCGTAGGCCCTAATGCCGCGCACGAGGCGCTGGCGCGGCTCGACGCCGAATGGCCGGGCGAGCTGCTGCTCGTCACGCAGAATGTGGACGACCTGCACGAGCGCGCGGGATCGAAGCGGCTGCTCCACATGCA
>DASTID010000087.1:0-5139 GCA_035717905.1 Sphingomicrobium sp.
TGTAGGGGAGGACCCTGCTTTGCGCTATCACCGTTCGTCCGAGCCCGTCGAAGGACTGTTCGTTTCGAAAGCGGGTCAAGGCAGCCCTTCGACAAGCTCAGGGCGAACGCTATTGGAGGCTCGTGAATCAGGATCCCCGTCCAAGAACCGCCATCGTCACCGGCGCCGGCAAGCGCGTCGGCGCGGCGATCGCGTCGGCGCTGGTCAGGCGCGGGTGGACCGTGCTCGCGCATGTCCACGATGGCGACGATGCGGTGCCGGCCGGAGCAAACAAGGTCGTCGCGGACCTGCGCTCGAGCGACTGCGCGAATCTTGTCTTCGGAGCCGCCGCCGCGCTGCCGCCGGTGCAGCTGCTGATCAACAATGCGGCGCGATTCGCGTTCGACGCGGTCGGCGAGTTCAACGGCGAAGAGTTCGACGCCCACATGGCCGTCAACGTCCGCGCGCCGATTCTCCTGACCCAGGCGTTCGCCCGCGGCCGAGACGTCGACGGCGATGCCTTGGTGATCAACCTGCTCGACGCCAAGCTGTCGGCGCCGAATCCCGATTTCCTCAGCTACACCTTGTCGAAGCAGGCGCTCGCCGGATTGACCGAGCTCGCCGCTCGCGCGCTTGCGTCGCGGCGCATTCGCGTCAATGGCATCGCGCCGGCGCTCATGCTGCGCTCGGCCGGGCAGAGCGAGGAGAATTTCGAGGTCATGCACCGCAACAATCCGCTGGGCCGCGGCGTCGAGCCCGCCGACGTGGTCGGCGCGCTGCGCTACCTCGTTGAAGCGCGGTCGGTGACCGGCCAGACCTTGATCCTGGATTCGGGCCAGCGCTTCCTCGGCCTCGGCCGCGACGTCCAGTTCCTGGATCGTGCATGAGCTTGCCCGAATCAAGCTTGTCCGGGCTCGTGCCCGACCAGCTCAAGGTCCGCTCGACGCGCATCATGCTCGAATCGCTCGCTGTCGAGACCGACATCGGCTTCCACGAGTTCGAGGTCGGCGCGCCCCAGCGCCTCCTCGTGACCGTCGAGATCTGGCTCGAAGATTCGGCGCTCCCGCCCGACGACGACCCGGCGCGCGCGTGGAACTATGATTTCCTGCGCTCCGAGGTGCAGGAGATCGCGTCCAGCGGGCGGTTCAATCTCCAGGAGACGCTCGCGCACGCGATCTTCGACCGTCTCGCCGCCTTCCGCGGCGTCCGAGCGCTGCGCGTGCGCACCTCGAAGCCCGACATCTACCCCGAAGCCGAAGGCGTTGGGGTGGAGATCGCCTCGTTTTCTGAAGCGTGGCCGCCGTCTTAGTTTAACGCCTTCCGCTGGTGGAACAAAATCCATTGCGCGGCCTTTGAGCCGGAGATAAGGAGACGCGCTTGTGGCCGATGATATCTTGATACATCGGCGGTCCCACTAGGGGGCGCAGGGCGCGCGTCAGTTCGCCCGGTCTGACCGTGCGACCCACGGTGTGTCGAGGAGAATTGCGGCTTAATGTCCTACGCGCAACGCAAAGAGCTTGGCGGCAACAGAACCCTGGCGATCATCATGGTCGTCATCCTCCAGTTCGCGCTCGGCTATGCGATCGTGACCGGCCTCGCCTACAATGTGATCAAGAAGACGGCCGAAAACCTCAAGGTCATCGATATCGAGGAGCAGCCGCCGCCCCCCGAGCAGCCGCCGCCCCCGCCGAAGGACATGCCCAAGGTCCCGCCGCCGCCGGTGACTCCGCCGCCGCTGGTGCGGATGCAGGCGCCGCCGCCGCCGATCCAGGTCATGGAATCGCCGGTCATCCCGCCGATCCCGCCGGTGGTGCGGGCGCCGCCGCCGCCGCCGCCGCCGCCGCCGCCGCGCAAGGTGCAGTCGGCGACCAGCGCCAGGGGCGACCTGCGCACGCTGTTCAGCGGCGACGACTATCCCGCGTCGGCGCAATCCGCCGGCGCCGAGGGCACCGTTCGGGCCAGCCTGACAGTTGGGCCGGATGGGCGCGTGGTCTCGTGCAACGTCACCCAATCGTCGGGTAACAGCGCGCTGGATTCGACGACCTGCAACATTCTCCGCCGCCGGGCCAAGTTCGTGCCGGCCCGCGACAGCAATGGCAATGCGGTGACCGACACGGTCACGACGCCTTCGATCGTGTGGCGTCTCGAAGGCTAACCGAAGGTTTCGACCAAAAAAGTTCAAGAAGGAAAGCAGACCAATGCAAGCAGCACCCGCCGCAGGTTCAAACCCCTATGGCTTGATTCCCGCTCTCCAGCAGGGCGGCATCATCGCCATCTCGGTGTTCACCATCCTCGTCCTGATGTCGATCTTCTCGTTCTACATCCTGTTCACCAAGCTGATGCAGCAGCAGAAGATCATCAGCCAGGGCCGCAAGGTCCGGGCGAGCTTCTGGAACTCGCCCAATCTTCGCGAGGGCGCGCAGAAGCTCGACACGAAGAGCGCGTATCGCGCGATCGTCGACGACGCGCTGACTGCGCAGGATCAGCACGGCAAGCTGACCGACCCGATCGATCAGCACGACTGGATGGCGAACAGCCTCGCGCGCAGCCAGGGCGCGATCGGCGCGCGGCTCGGCGAAGGCCTCGCCTTCCTCGCGACGGTCGGCTCGACCGCGCCGTTCATCGGCTTGTTCGGCACCGTCGTCGGCATCTACCGCGCACTGATCAAGATCGGCGCGGCGGGACAGGCGTCGATCGATACCGTCGCCGGCCCCGTCGGCGAAGCGCTGATCATGACCGCGCTCGGCCTGGTCGTCGCGGTCCCCGCGGTGCTCGCCTACAACTGGCTGATCCGCCGCAACAAGTCGATCATGGAGGATCTTGCCGCTTTCACGAACGACCTCCACGGCTATCTGATGTCGGGCGGCGCGGTGAAGCCGCGGATGGCCGGCGCGAGCGGCTCGGGCGTCCGTACTTCGGCCGCCACCAGGACCGGCGGCGCTCCGACCCAGCCGGGCAGCGAGCCGCTGCGCACCGGCCGCACGCAGACCGGCGCGGAGACAACGACCGCAAAGTAAGCGCGAGCGAGGCGCGGCCCGGCGTTGCCGCGTCGCGCCTTCGTTCGTGAAGTAGGAAAGAGCCAGCCGTATGGCAGGAAGTACACTCCAAGAAAGCGCGGAAGACGACGCGATGTCGGACATCAACGTCGTTCCGCTGACCGACGTGATGCTGGTCCTTCTGATCATCTTCCTGATCACCGTGCCGGTGGTCATCCAGACGATCCCGGTGTCGTTGCCGAAGGTCCGCTACGAGCCGACGACGACCAAGCCCGACAACGTGTCGCTGACCGTGCGCAACGGCCCCGGCGGGACGTGCGAGGTCTATTGGAACCTGACCAAGGTCACGCAGAAGGATCTGCTCGACCGGGCGGTCAAGAAGCTCGAGGACCAGATCAAGAAGGTCGGCGGGGTCCAGAACATCACCGAAGAGAATATGCCCGAGGCGCACATCCGCGGCGACATCAACACGCAGTACAAGTGCATCGGCGCAGCGATCATCACGATGCAGCAGGCAGGGTTCCAGCGCGTCGGCTTCATCTCCGAGCCGCCGCCGAACTCGACCGTGCGACTCTAGGAGTTTCGTCCCATGTCCATGCAAACCACGGGTGAGAATGACTCGGGCGAACCGATGCTCGACATCAACACGACGCCGCTTATCGACGTCATGCTGGTGCTGCTCATCATGTTCATCATCACCATTCCGATCCAGACCCACGCGGTGAAGCTAGACCTGCCGGTCAATCAGCCGAACAATCCGCCGCCGCCGATCGAGCCGATCAAGAACAAGGTGGTCGTCACGGCGCAGGGCCAGGTGCTGTGGAACGGCTCGCCTGTGACGATGCAGCAGCTGCGGCAATATCTCGACATCACCCAGCAGATGAACCCGATCCCCGAGCTGCACCTGCAGCCCGACTCCACCGCGCGCTACGAGCTGGTCGACGAGGTGCTCGCGGTGACCAAGCGGGCGCACGTCCAGAAGATGGGCTTTGTCGGCAACGAATATTATATGAGCATCTTCTAGAAAGCCCCGGATTTCGAATGATGAGGGCGGTCCCGCCGGGGCCGCCCTTTTTCTTATCCTCCCCTGCATTTGCAGGGGAAGGGGACCGCCGGATGCGGTGGAGGGGCCATCCGGGAGATTGGCAAAGATCCCTCCGTCCCCCGCTGTCTCGGGGGCCATTTCCCCTCGGAATCGAGGGGAGGAGATTGGTCGCTGGCGCTCCTCGCAATGACGTGCCAATTGAAATGCCATGAACGACCAGCGCCGCTTCGCCGTCGTGATCCTCGCCGCCGGGCAGGGCACGCGCATGCGCTCCGACACCCACAAGGTGCTGCACCCGATCGCCAGCCGGCCGCTGCTGCTGCACCTGCTCGACCGGGTCGATGCGCTTGGCGCGGACTGCCGCGTGATCGTCGTGGGCAAGGGGCGCGAGCAGGTCGAGGCGGCGATCGCCGGCCGCGACGTCAGCGTCGCCTTCCAGGCCGAGCAGAAAGGTACCGGACACGCCGTGCAGCAGGCCGCGGCCGCGCTTGAGGGCTATGGCGGCCCGGTGCTGGTGCTTTACGCCGACACCCCGTTCGTCGAGGCCGAGACGCTGCGCCGGATGCTCGACCGGCTCGACGGCGATGGCGGGCCCGGGGTTGTCGTGCTCGCCTCCTGTCCGCCCGATCCGCTCAAATATGGCCGCATCATCCTCGGGAAAGGCGACCGCATCGCCAAGATGGTCGAATATAAGGATGCGACCGAGGAGGAGCGCGCCGTTCGCCTCTGCAACTCGGGCATGATGGCGGTGCGCGCGCCCGACCTGTTCCGCTGGCTGGGCAAGGTCGGCAACGACAATGCGGCCGGCGAATATTATCTCCCCGACATCGTCAACATCGCCGCCGCGGAGGGCCGCGAGGCGGTGATGATCGAGGGCGACCCCTACGAGACCGCAGGCGTCAACAGCCGCGCCGAGCTGGCGCACCTCGAGCTCGAGTGGCAGCGGCGCCGGCGCGAGCAGGTGCTCGACGAAGGCGCGACCCTGATCGACCCGGAAAGCGTGTGGTTCGCCTACGACACCAGGCTCGGGCGCGACGTCACGGTCGAGCCGCACGTCGTGTTCGGCCCCGGCGTCGCGATCGCCGACGGCGCGACGATCAAGGCGTTCAGCCATATCGA
>DASTID010000088.1:0-2327 GCA_035717905.1 Sphingomicrobium sp.
GGGCTGGTGACGCTGATCGGCAGCACGCGGTAGCGGGTCCGCAGCGCCTTGACCGCCGGGGAACCCGCCTCCTCGAGCGAGAAATGCTCGCCGAACAGGATCGGGAGGCTGGTCAGCAGGAGCAGCGGCGGCCGGTCGCCCGGCGCGCGCGGCGGCAACGGCTCGGGCGAGCGGCCAAGCGAGAGCAGGGCCATGGCGCCTGCAATGAGGAGCGCGGCGGCGATCGCGGGCGCGCGCCAGCGCGCGCCGCTCATTTGGCCGAATCTGCCTTGTTGCTCGCGTCCGAAGCGCCCGGTGCGACGCCGAGTTCCGCAAGCGGCTCGCTCGGCTCGTTGTTGGCCGCGGCCTGCAGCTGCGCCGCGTTCCCCGTCTCGTCACGGCTCGATCGGCTGATGACCGAGCCGAGCAGCACCAGGAGGAAGGCAAAGGCGAGTCCGGTCAGGCCGATGCGGACCCGCTGCGCCGTACTGCCGGATTGATAAGGCATTGATCGACGAAGCTATGGGCCGGCTCGACAATATGCAAGCCGCCTACGGCTGTTGCCCTTGACGGTTGCCCCGTCGCATTGGCAAGGCGCGAGCATGACTCGCACCCCGCTGATCCTCGCGCTCGTTGCCGCCGCTGCGCTAGCCGGCTGCAACAAGGAAAATCACACGATCAACCCGAATGTGGCCGACGATCAGGCGGACGCCGCCGCGAACGGGCCGGTCGAACTGCCGCCGGCGATCGCCGAGAGCAAGACCTATCGCTGCGCCGACAACCAGATCGTCTATGTCGACTGGCTGGCCGACAACAAGTCGGCGAACATCCGCACCGACAAAGCGGCGATCCCGACCCGCGTCGTGGCGGCCGAGCCGGGACAACCAATGACCGCGGCCGGCGGCTATTCGCTGGCCGGATCGCCCACCGGGTCGAACGCCAAGATCGCGCTGCCGGGCAAGTCCGCGCAGAGCTGCAACGCCTGACCCTCGCAGCCCAATGCAGCTGAGCCGCCGCGAGTTCGCCGCGGGCGCGCTCGGCGCTGTCGTGGCCGCGCCGTTGCGCGCGGCCCAGCCGTTGCGCGCGGTGCCGCGGCTCGAGCCAACGATCGAGGCGATCCGCGCTTACGGCGAGGCGCATCGCGCCTATTTCGGCTTGCCGGGCATGACTCTCGGGCTTGCCCTCCCCGGGGCTCCTGCCACCGTGCTCGATTTCGGCTATTCCGAGGTCGAAGCGCGGCGTCCGATCTCGCCCGACACGTTGTTTCAGATCGGCTCGATCAGCAAGTCGATGACCGCGGCGGTCATCCACCAACTGGCCGCCGAAGGGCGCTTTGGTCTGACTGACCGGGCGAGCGCGTTGCTCCCCGGCCTGCCGCTCCCGGCCGGCAATAGGATCACCGTCCAGAATTTGCTCGACCACGTTTCGGGCCTGCCCGACAGCGCGCCGCTGTCGGCCGCGGGCGGCTTGTGGGTCGGCTATGCGCCCGGCGCGCACTGGAGCTATTCCAACACCGGCTACGACATCCTCGGGCTGCTCGCCGAGCATTTCGGCGGCAAGCCGCTCGCGCAATTGTTCGGCGAGCGGATTTTCGCGCCGCTGGGAATGCAGCGCACGCGCGGCGCGATCGTCAGCGCCGACCGCCTGCTTTACGCCCAGGGCTATGGCCAGGCCGACCCGTCGATCCCGTTCATTCCGGGACAGCCGCTCGCTCCCGCAGCCTGGATCGATTCGACCTCGGGCGCGGGCTCGGTCGCGTCGACCGCCGACGACATGACCCGCTTCCTGCGCGCCTTGGCGGGCGCGGCTGAAGGACGTGGCGGCCTCGGCCTGTCGCCGGCCGCCGCAAGCGCGTTCGCCAGCCACGCGGTGCCGAGCGACACTCCGGGCATGCGCTACGGCAACGGCCTGATGCACGTCGTTCACGGCGGCCGGCCGTACCTCCACCATACCGGCGGGATGGTGAGCTTCTCCTCGTCGTTCCATCTCGATGCCGCGCGCGGCGTCGGCGCGTTCGCGAGCACGACGATCAGCGCCTTCGCCGAATACCGCCCGCGCCTGCTAACCCAGTTCGCGGTCGAAGCGCTGACCAATGCGCTTGCGGGCCGGCCCCTGCCCGCTCCGCCGAGCCTCGCCGTCCGGCTGCCCCAGCCCGCCGTTTATGCGGGCGAATATCGCGGGCCCTCGGGCGGGTTCGAGATCAGGGGCGGCGATCCGCTGACCCTGGTCGCCGGCGGCCGATCGGCGCCGCTGCTGCCGATCGGCGGCGACCTGTTCCGCACCACGCATCCGGCGTTCCGCGCCTTCACCCTGAAGGTCGAGCGCACCAATCGCGCGATCACCGGCGC
>DASTID010000089.1:0-29406 GCA_035717905.1 Sphingomicrobium sp.
TCGCCGCGGTTCGAGTAGATCTGATTCATCATCTCGATCAGCGGATAGCCGCGCGCGATCAGCAGCCCCTGCTGGCGGTAGGTCGGGAAATGCATGTCGTCGCGGTCGAGCGCGGCGGCCGCCGCGACCGCGATCGCCTCCTCGCCGGTCGCCTTCATGTAGAAGCTGGTCTTCCCCTGGCGCTGCGCGCGGTACATGCGGTCGTCGAAGATGCGCACCGTAACCATGTCGAGCAGCATCTTGCGGAGCGTCTCGGGGTCGAGCTTCGGGTCCCACGCGCCGACCGCCTTGCCGTCGTCGCCGAGCACCCGGACAAGGTCGGTCGTAAGCGGATGCGTCTCGCTCGCGGCGACACCCGTGTCCGGGCGCGGCGCTTCGCCCGCGGCGGGGATGTTCAGCGACGAGAAATCCGAGGTGTCGCCGGGCCGGAACGCCGGCTCGGGCACGTGCAGCTGCAGTTGAGGCGCGTTCCGCCTTGGGCTCGGATCTCTGTCGCTCATGTCCTATCCAGCCGCGCCGCTTAGTCCCGACTCGCCGGCGCGGCAACCGGCTGTGTCAAGAGCGCTTTACAATGGGCCGATCGTTGACCCCGAAAGCCGCTCGCGGCTAGTGCGCGGCGATGGCCGAAAGCTCATCCGACACCCCGCCCGACCGTCTTTCGCTCGACCCCCGCAGCCCGCATTACGACGAGGCGCTGCTGAGCCGCGGCGTGGGGATCCGGTTCAACGGGCAGGAAAAGACCAACGTCATCGAATATTGCATTTCGGAATGCTGGATTCGCGTCGCCGCGGGGCGCAGCCGCGACCGCTTCGGCCAGCCGATGACGATCAAGCTCAACGGCACGGTCGAGCCCTATTTCGAAAGCCCGCCTCAGTCGGACGAAGGCGTCGCTTCCGAAGGATAGCTCGGCCGCTCGGCCCTGCGGTCGCGCCATTTCTTGAACGCCCAGCCGCCGAGCGCGATCGCGGCCAAGGCCGGCACGCTGCGCTTGGCCAGCGCGGCCGCGCCATAGCCGAGGATCGCGCCTTTCGCGCCCTGGTTCTCGCCCGCGACCTTGTCGCCGAGCCACGCTCCGAACAGCTTTCCGATCATGCCTGAAACTCCGTGTTGACGTCCGCCGCATCAGCGCCGGGACGGCCCTGAATGTTCCCGCCGCAAGGCTTGGCAAATCGCGCCAACTCTTGGTTGGCAAAATCTCCCAACACCGGCCCGCCTACGTAATATTTCGCGGTTTTTCGCGATTGGCATGGGTCTTGATTGGGACATGGCATCGACCCGCATCACAACAACCGCGGGCAAAAAGGGAGATTTCAAATGTCGGTGCAGTCGCAGTTCACCCGTACACTGGTCGCCATCGCCGCGGCGCTCGCCATGAGCACGGTCGCGGTCGGCGCCGCGGTCGGTCCGGCCCAGGCGGTCGCAAGCCCCGTCGCCACCTCGGGTGGGGTCAGCGCCAATGCCTGAGCTCGAGGTTCTCGAAGCGCAGGTCCCGGTCCGCACGCCGGTGCTGGCGAGGGAGCCCGAGCCCACCCCCCGGCTCGCTCCCGTCGCCGCCTGGCTGCGCGGCCCCGTGTTCAGCCGTGCCCGCGACATTTTCGCCGCGAACATGGCTGAGCTGCTCGACCGGGCCGAAGACCCGGCGCGGATGATCCGCATGATCATCCTCGAGATGGAAGAAACCCTGGTCGAGGTCCGCGCGACCGCCGCCCGCTCCATCGCCGACGTCAAGGAAATGCGCGCCGCGGTAGGCCGGCTCGACCAGCTTCAGTCCGATTGGACGGCGAAGGCCGAGCTCGCGCTGTCGAAAGACCGCGACGACCTTGCCCGCGCCGCCCTGGTCGAGCGCCAGCAGGCGGCCGACATGGCCGATGGCCTGCGCGCCGAACTCGCGCAGATGGAGCAGGTGCTCAAGGGCTATGAGGCCGACATTGCGCGGCTCCAGGCCAAGCTCGGCGAGGCCCGCGCCCGCCAGAACGCGATCGCCGCCAGGTTCGAGAGCGCCGTCACCCGCGCCCGCGCCAACGAGGCCATGCACGGCAGCCGCACGCGCGATGCCTTTTCGCGGTTCGAGCTGCTCGAGCGCCGCGCCGATTTTGCCGAAGGCCGCGCCGAAGCTCTGGGAATTGGCGGCCTGGAGGACGAAATTGAGCAACTGAAGGCTGGCGAAGCGATCGACGCCGAGCTGGCCGCGATGAAAACCGCGCTCAAGGCGCGCGTGAATTGAGGAGAAGGGGAGTGATGGCTCGCAAGATTTATCCTTATTCGCTGGACCGCAAGGACGCGAAGATCGCCGGCGTCTGCTCGACCCTCGGGGCGAGATTCGGCATCGATCCCACCTTCATCCGCATCGCCTGGATCGCGGTCCCGCTTCTGACCCCGATCGACTTCTCGACCGCGCTGATCGCCTATGCGATCGTCGGCATCGTGCTCGCCGTGCAGAAGCGGCGGGCGATGACCGGCGACCGACGGCTCAGCGACTTCGACCGCATGGACGAAGTCGTGAAGCGCAAGCCGACCGTGCACGCGATGCGCACCGAGCTCGACCCCACCGACCGCCGGCTGATGGCGATCGATCATCACCTCAACAGCCAGAACGACGAGCTGGCGCGCGAGATCGAAGCGCTCCGGCAGGAGGAGAAGTGATGGAACCGCTGACGATCGGAGTGCTCGCGGCCAGCATCCTCGCCGGGCTCGCCGCGGCGAGCTGGGCAGGCTTGAAGGCGTGGAACGGCTGGCTCGAGCTCAAGCATTTCGAGCTGAGCCAGGCGTCGGGCGACCGCACGCTTCCGCCCGCGAGCGGCCGCATCGAGCTCGCCGACCTCCGCGAGCGCGTCCGCAAGCTCGAAGCGATCGCCGCCGGCATCGACTTGTAATCATCCTCCCCTCGTTTTCGAGGGGAGGTGTCAGCGCGAAGCGCTGACGGAGGGGTTCTAGCTCCCCAGGCCCCTCCACCGCCTTCGGCGGTCCCCCTCCCCGGCAATGCCGGGGAGGATATGAAAAGAGCCGGTTCGGACCCCTTCCCGAACCGCCTCTTTCTTTATCCTGACTCTTCATTTCGAAGATTCTCAAATCATGATTGACAATTTCGGCGGCATCTGACACTTCGATTATTATCGAAATGAGGAGATGCCGTTGAAAGCCGCTGCCGCCATCGAATCTTTGGCCGCTCTCGCGCAGGAGCACCGCCTCGCCTTGTTCCGCCTGCTGGTGCAGGCGGGGGAGCGCGGTCTGCCCGCCGGCGCGATCGCCGAGAAGCTCGGCGTTCCCAACAGCTCGCTGTCCTTCCACCTCGCCCAGCTCAGGAAAGCGGGGCTGATCCAGCACGAACGCCGGCATCGCTCGCTCATCTACCGCGCCGACTATCCGGCGATGAACGCGCTGGTCGCCTATCTGATGGAAAATTGCTGCGCCGGCGCGGACTGCACGCCCGCGGCACCGTACCAAACCCAAAGCCACGAAAGGAAATCCTCATGAAACGTCTGCATGTCCACGTCGGAGTCGCGGACCTAGACCGCTCGATCCGATTCTATTCGACCCTGTTCGCCGCCGAGCCGAGCGTCGTGAAGAACGATTACGCCAAATGGATGCTCGACGATCCGCGCGTGAACTTCGCCATTTCCGCAGGCAATCCCAACAAGGGCATCGAGCATCTCGGGATCCAGGCCGAGGACGCCGGAGAACTCGGTGAGGTCTACGGCCGCCTCAAGGCCGCCGACCGGCCGGTACTCGAAGAAGGGCGCACCACGTGCTGCTATGCGAAGAGCGAGAAAAGCTGGGTCGCGGACCCCGACGGTGTGGTGTGGGAGGCTTTCTTCACCGACGGCCAGGCAACGACCTACGGCGAAAGCCCGGCGCTCGGCACGCTCGGCGATAGTATCGACAACGACCAATGCTGCGTTCCCGCGGCAGCAAAGGCGGCGTGACCGCGAACGCGGCGGGCGGGCCGCCACTCGCCCGCCGGCTTGCCGCGGAAGCGCTCGGCTCCTTCTTCCTGTTCGCCTGCGTCATCGGCTCGGGCATCATGGGCCAGAATTTAAGTGGCGGGAACGATGCGGTCGCGCTGCTCGCCAATACGCTCGCCACGGGCGCGATCCTGTTCGTGCTCATCGCCATGCTTGGGCCGATATCGGGCGCGCACATGAACCCGGCGGTCAGCCTGGTCGCTGCCTGGCGGCGCGAGCTCGGCTGGCGCGATGCCGTGGCCTATATTGTGGTCCAGCTGGCCTTCGGCATCCTCGGCACGTGGGCGGCGCATTGGATGTTCGACCTGCCGACCCTGCAAATCTCGGTGAAAGCGCGATCCGGCGTCGGCCATGCACTTGGCGAGCTGATCGCGACCTTCGGCTTGATCCTCACCATCCTCGGCACCGTGCGGTACCGGAACGAATGGGTCGCGCCCAGCATCGCGCTCTACATCACCGCAGCCTACTGGTTCACCTCGTCGACCAGCTTCGCCAATCCGGCGATCACGATCGCGCGCAGCCTGTCCAACACGTTTGCCGGGATCGCGCCGCGCGACGTGCCGCTGTTCGTTGGCGCGCAGCTGCTGGGCGCAGGCCTTGCCGCTCTGGTCGCTCGGCCCCTGTTCGATACGAACTAGAGTCTGAGCCCGAATTTCGGGCCCGCCCAGGTCATCAGCAGATAGAGCGCGATCGTCAGCGCGCAGCCGGCGGCGAGCGCCACCCAGAAGCTCACGCCATGCCGCAGCATCGCCGGGATCAGCAGAAACATTGGCAGCGACGGAAGCACGAACCACAAGGTCGCCTCGACGTGCGCCGCCATGTTCGGCACGTCGGGCTTGTCGTGCCACAGCCACATCATGCCCAGCACCGACACCAACGGAAGCGAGGCGATCAGCGCGCCGAAACCGGGATAGCGCTTCGCCACCTCGGACACGATCGCGACGATCGCGCCCGAGACCGCCGCCTTCACGAGCAAGTAGAGCATGCGCCGCTTCTAGCGCACGCTCGCGATTCTCAGAACTTCATCCTTGCCGATAGCCGGACGTCGCGCCCGGCGAGCGGCGCATAATCCTTGAGCACGCTGGTCGAGCGGCGTGCGTCGATGTCGAACAGATTATTGCCCTGCAGCGACAAAGTCAGCTCGGGCTGGGCGGCGAACGGGTGCCAGTCGAGCGCGGCGTTGACCATCGTGTAGCCGGGCGTCGGAGTCTCGTTCGGAGCGGTGCGATGCTGCGCGCTGGCCCGCTCGACCTCGAGCCGCCCGTCGACCTGCCCGCGCGAGCCGGTCACCGCGCCGAGCACGCGGAACGGCGGGATTAGCGGGGCCGGCCCGAAATCCTCGATCGACGCGTGAACGGCGTCGGCCACCAGCTCGGCGCCCCAGTCGATGCCGAGCGCACGGCCGAGCCGCGCGTCGCCCTCGAGCTCGAACCCGTAATAATTCGCCTTGCCCTGGCGATATTCATAGACCGGCAGCCGGTCCTCGACCTCGCCGGTCGGCGCCTGATAGATGAAGCTCGCGAAACGGCTGTAATAAACGCTTCCCTGGATGTGCAGCGGGCCGGCGGCCTGGTGAACGCTGAGCTCGACGGCGTTGCTGCGCTCCTTCGCGAGCTCGGGATTGCCGATCAGGAACTGCTGGCTGCCGCCGTGCGGGCCGAGCGAGAACAGCTCATCGATCGACGGCGACCGCTCGCTGTGCGACAGCGACAGCCCGGCCCGGAGCCCGGCGCCCAGGTCGTAGTTCGCCCCGATCGAGGCCGACACCGGCGTGAAGCGGCGCGAGATGGGCTCGGCCCCGATCTCGGGCACGTCCTCCATTTCGCCCTCGAGCTCCTCGCCGATCTCCTCGATCACCTCGTCCTCGTCGGCGTGCAGCCGCGCGGACTCGACCCGCAGCCCGGCCTCGAAGCGGACCGGACCGCTGACCAGCGATTGCAGGGTGAAGATGCCGAGCTGGCGGTTGCGGCTGTCGGGCAGATATTTTTCTTCGCCGCGAATGCGCGCGTCCTGGCTCAAATACTGGATCCCGCTGGTGCCGCCCCAGCCGCCCCGGTCGCGCTGCACCAGCGCCGCGCGCATCTCGCCGCCGTTGGAGAAAAAGCGCGAGCCGACTTCGCCGTCCTCCTCGATCTCGGAATGCCGGTATTTGGAAATGCCGCCGCGCCATTCGAGGCTTTCGAACGCGCCGCCGAGCGGCACGTCCACCCGGGCATCGGCGCGGTTCTGGTGCGCGTCGATGGTCGGCACCTCGGGCTCGATCGCCGGATCGAGCGAGAAGCGGATCGGCACGCCGTAGCGCGCGTCGTGGTGATTGACAGAAACGCCGATGTTGAGCCCGCCGTCGACATAAGCGACGCCGGCGGCGACGTCGTCGAGCCGTCCCGCGGTGTTGGGGAGCTTGCCCTTCAAGTCCGCGAGCTCGCGGATTTCCGGATCGGCGCTCGCCTCCGCCTGCTCGCGCAGCGGCTTCGCCAGCACGAACCCGCCGATCTCGAGGTCGTCATATTTGGAATACGCGCCGTCGATGTGGCCGACGAAATGCCCGCCGAGCGGCACGTCGAGCGAGCCGCTGGCCGAGCGCTCGTTGGCCGCCGAGCCGTAGCTCGCCAGCGCGTCGGCCCCGACCGGCCCGGCGGGCTCGTGGCGGGGGATGCGCGTGTCGATCACATTGACCACCCCCCCGATCGCCGAGGAGCCGAACAGCAGCGCCGAAGGCCCGCGCAGGACCTCGATCCGCTCAGCCGTCAGCGGGTTGATCGCGACCGCATGGTCGGGGTCGGACGAGGACAGGTCGAGGCTGCCGATTCCGTCGACCAGGATCCGCACGCGCTCGCCCTGCAGGCCGCGGAGGATCGGACGCGACGCCGTCGGACCGAAGCTCGACGCGCTCACGCCCGGCTGCTTGGCCAGCGTCTCGCCGATGCTCGGCCGGACGTCGTGGGTCAGCTGCTCCTCGTCGACCACCGACACCCCGCCGAGCACGTCGGCGGCCGAGCGCTTGACCCCGGTGATGACGATCGCCTGGTCGGTGTCGGGGTGCGCCGCCTTGGCGTCGCCCGGCACCGGGTCGGCGGCTTCGGCCGCCGGCGCGGCGGTGGAGATCGACATCGCGGCGACGGCGGCCGCGCCGCAGGCAAGCGCTGATTTCATGGGGAGACCCGGTTGGTGAAGTCCGAGCGCGCTAGGGCAGATGTTATATTGTCGCAAGAGAGGATTCGGACGAACGGAGCTTTCGCTTCGACCGGCGGCGGTTTGAACTCCGACCGCCGCCTCGGCTACGGCCGGCCGCGATGGGCGCCGGCCACCCCCACGATCATTCGCACGACCACGCCTATGCCGAGCGGCTGAGCCGCGCGTTCGCGCTCGGAATCGCGCTCAACGTCGCGATCGTGGTCGTCGAGGCGGTGTTCGGCCTGCTCGCCGATTCGATGGCGCTGCTCGCCGACGCCGGACACAACCTGTCCGACGTGCTCAGCCTGGTGATCGGGTGGGGCGGCGCGACGATGGCTCGGCGCTCGCCGTCGCCGCGCTTCACCTACGGGCTCAAGAAGGCCTCGATCCTGTCGGCCCTGGTCAATGCGCTATTCCTGCTGGTCGCCGTCGGCGCGATCGCGGCCGAGGCGATCCGGCGGCTGTTCCACCCGGCGCCAGCCGAGGCGCGCACGATGATCTGGGTCGCCGCGCTGGCGATCGTCGTCAACCTGCTCACCGCACTGCTGTTCGCGCGCGGCCGGACCAGCGACATCAACGTCCGCGCGGCCTTCCAGCACATGGCCGCCGACGCGGCGGTTTCGGCGGCCGTGGTGTTCGCCGGCTTCGTGATCCTGTGGACCGGCCAGCAGTGGGTCGACCCGGTGATGAGCCTTGCGGTCGCGGTCGTGATCCTGTGGGGCAGCATCGGCTTGATGAAGGAATCGGTCGGCATGTCGCTGATGGGCGTGCCGAGCGGCATCGACGTCGACGTGGTCGAGGCGGAACTCGCGCTGCTGCCCGGCGTCGAGACGGTGCACGACCTCCACGTCTGGCCGCTGAGCACGACCGAGACGGCGCTGACCGCGCATCTCGTCGCGCCCGCCGTCGAATCGACCGACGATCTGCTCAACGCCGCGCGCGCGATGCTCCACGGCCGCTTCGCGATCGAGCATTGCACGCTCCAGATCGAGCGCAGCCATCTCGGCGACACGCGCTGCTGATGAGCCTCGTTACCCATCTCGAATGCTCGCTGACCGGCGAGCGGTACGAAGCCGGGCAGGTCCACAATCTCAGCCGCGCCGGCAAGCCCCTGCTCGTGCGCTACGACATGGACGCAGTGCGGCGCACGTTAACCCGCGACAGCATCGCCGCGCGCCCGGCCGGTATGTGGAAATGGCGCGAGTTGCTTCCGCACGACGGCGAGCCCGTCAGCCTCGGCGAGATCGAGACTCCGATCATCGCGCTCCCGAAAACCGGCGGACCCAATCTGCTGGTCAAGGATGAAGGCCGGCTGCCGACGGGATCGTTCAAGGCGCGCGGCCTGGCGATGGCGGCGACCATGGCGAAGCAATTCGGGATCGAGCGCATCGCGATGCCGACCAACGGCAATGCCGGCGCCGCGCTCGCGGCTTATGGCGCACGGGCGGGAATCGAGACGATCGTCATTTGTCCCGCCGAAACGCCGGCGATCAACGTCACCGAGACCGCCGCTTATGGCGCGCGCGTCTATGTCGCGGATGGCCAGATCGACGAATGCGGCGCGCTGGTCGGGAAGGGCGCGTCGCAAGGCCGGTGGTTCGACTGCTCGACCTTGAAGGAGCCCTACCGCCTCGAAGGCAAGAAGGTGATGGGCTTCGAGCTCGCCGAGCAGCTCGGCTGGGAGCTTCCCGACGCGATCTTCTATCCGACCGGCGGCGGCACCGGCCTGATCGGCATGTGGAAGGCGTTCGACGAGCTCAAAACGGTCGGGCTGATCGGCGCGAAGCGGCCGCGGATGTTCGCGGTCCAGGCCGAAGGCTGCGCGCCGATCGTCCGCGCGTTCGAGAACGGCGACGACTTCGCCGAGCGATGGGATAATGCGGCAACCGTCGCGACCGGCATCCGCGTGCCCAAGGCGGTCGGGGACTTCCTGATCCTGCGCGCGGTCCGCGACAGCGGCGGCGCCGCGCTCGCGGTGTCGGATGTGGCCATCCTGCAAGCCGTCGAGGACGCTGCGCGCGACGACGGCTTTTTGCTCTGCCCGGAAGGCGGCGCGGTGCTTGCCGCCTGGAGGCAGGCGCGCCAGCGAGGCCTCGTGGGCGCCGGCGAGCGCGCACTGCTGTTCAACTGCGCCAGCGGCAACAAATATCCGCTTCCCGACCGCTCGCTGGACTTGCGGCTGGACGGAGCGGATCCGGCGGCGTTGTGAGCCCCCGAAACGGTAAACCCCGCCAGTTTTACCTGGCGGGGCTCCCATGCTTCGCATCCGAAGATTTGAAGCACGCCAATAGAACGATCAGGCCCCATGGCGGTTCCTGCATCGATGGCCCGAAAACGCGCGAATCGCGACAAATCTGTGGATAAATCCGGCTGCCGTCTGCGCATCGCCAGCTACAATATCAACGGAGTGAACAGCAGGCTGTCGGTGCTGACCCGCTGGCTCGAGGAGTTCCAGCCCGACATCGTCGGGTTGCAGGAGCTCAAGTGCACCGACGACGCCTTCCCCACCGCAGCGCTCGAGGTGCTCGGCTACGCCGCCGTCTGGCACGGCCAGCCGCGCTGGAACGGAGTTGCGATCCTCAGCCGCGTCGGAAAGCCGGTCGAAACCTGCCGGTACCTGCCCGACGACCCCGATCCGGCGCAAAGCCGCTACATCGAGGCGGCGGTGAGCGGAATCCTCGTCGGTACCCTATACGCCCCCAACGGCAACCCTTGGCCGGGCCCCAAGTTCGACTACAAGCTCGCCTGGCTCGACCGGCTGCAGGCGCACGCCGGCGATCTGCTCGACAGTGACCTGCCCGCGCTGCTCATCGGCGACTATAACGTGATTCCGACCGATCTCGACGTTTACAAACCCGAGCGCTGGGCCAGGGACGCGTTGTTCGCGCCCGCGGCACGCGAGAAATATCGCGAGCTGGTCGCGCAAGGCTGGACCGACGCGCTGCGCGAGACTCACCCGGGCGAGCGCATCTTCACCTTCTGGCACTACTGGCGGAACAGCTTCCAGCGCGATGCCGGCATCCGCATCGACCATGCCTTGCTCAGCCCATCGCTGGCGAAGACGCTGAAGCGCGCCGGAGTGGACCGCACGCCGCGTGGGTGGGACAAGACCAGCGATCACGCGCCGACGTGGGTCGAGATCGAGGTTTGAAATGCCCGTGACCACTGGCCCCGAGTGGCAACAGATCGCGATCTATGCGGTCGCCGCGGCGCTGCTCATCATGCTGCTTCAGCGGCTGCCGGTGGTCGGGCGGATCGTGCGGGTGCTGTTCTCGTTCGCGCTGCTCGCCTTCTTGATCTTCATCCTGCTCCAGCAGGCGCCCTATCAGCCCCAGCTCGCCCGCCTGACGGAGCGCCTCGGCCTCGACCAGCAGCGAGTCTCGGGCACCGAACTGCGCGTGCGCATGGCGCCGGACGGCCATTTCTGGGTGAACGCGACGATCAACGGCGTCGAGCGGCGCATGCTGATCGACAGCGGCGCGACCGTCACTGCGATCTCCGAAGGCACCGCGCGCGCCGCCGCGGTCGACGGCGATGCGACCATCACCCCAGTCGTCCTGCGAACGGCGAATGGCATGGCTCCGGCGCGCACCGGCGAGATCGACGAGCTTCGCGTCGGCAACATCGTCGCACGCGAGCTCAAGGTGGTGATGGCGCCCGGGCTCGGCATCGACGTGCTCGGCATGAACTTCCTGTCGAAGCTCGAATCGTGGCGGGTCGAGGGCCGTATGCTGATCCTCGTCCCGCACCATCCGCAGCCGGACGCCTAGGTTTCCCTGATCGCCGGCATCGCCTAACTGCGCCCCGCGATGCATTTCCTCGACCAGGCCAAAATCCATGTGAAGTCCGGCGCCGGCGGCCCCGGAGCGGTGAGCTTCCGGCGCGAGAAGTTCGTCGAGTTCGGCGGTCCCGACGGCGGCGACGGCGGCAAGGGCGGCGACATCGTGTTCGAGGCGGTGCCCGGCCTCAATACGTTGATCGACTTCCGCTACACCCAGCACTTCCGCGCCCCGCGCGGCAAGGGCGGCGCCGGGTCGAACCGAACCGGCGCGGGCGGCGCCGACCTGGTGATCAAGGTCCCGGTCGGCACGCAAGTCCTCGCCGACGACGAAGAGCGCAGCCTGCTCGCCGATCTGACCGAGGTCGGTCAGCGCGTCACCCTGCTCAAGGGCGGCATGGGCGGCCGCGGCAACGCCAGCTACAAGACCTCGACCAACCGCGCGCCGCGCCAGCACCAGACCGGCACGCCGGGCGAGGAGATGTGGGTCTGGCTGCGGCTCAAATTGCTCGCCGACGTCGGCCTCGTCGGCTTGCCCAACGCCGGCAAGTCGACCTTCCTCAATTCGGTCAGCAACGCCGCCGCCAAGGTCGGCGATTATCCGTTTACGACGCTTCGCCCGCAGCTCGGCGTCGTCCGCCACAAGGGCCGCGAGTTCGTCCTCGCAGACATCCCCGGGCTGATCGAGGGCGCGGCCGAAGGCGCGGGCATCGGCGACCGCTTTCTCGGCCATGTCGAGCGCACGCGGCTGCTGCTGCACCTGGTTGACGCGGCGTCGGAAGATCCGGCCGAGGCCTATCGCGTCGTCCGCGACGAGCTCGCCTCATACGGTGCCGGCCTCGACCTCAAGCCTCAGATCGTCGCCCTCACCAAGGCCGACATGCTCGATGCGAAGACGCTGAAACGGGTCGCCGACGCAGTCGGGCAAGCGAGCGGAGCCCCGCCCTGCTCCGTCTCGGCCCCGCTCGGCGAAGGCGTGGAAACCCTGCTCGACGCGGTGATCGAGCGGCTCGGCAACGCTGACGATATGGGGGCCGCCCCCGAACGGGGACCGTCCCCGCCGGAGGCGAAGCCCTGGTCGCCTTTATGAAGCTGGCCATTACCGGCGGCACCGGCTTCGTCGGCTCGCACCTGATCGAGGCCGCGCTCGCCGCCGGCCATTCGCTCAAGGCGCTCGCGCGCCGCGATCAGCCGCCGCGCGATACGGTCGAGTGGGTCGCGGGAAGCCTCGAGGATCCCGGCTCGCTCGACCGGCTCGTTAGCGGGTGCGAGTCGGTCATCCACGCCGCCGGAATTATCAACGCGCCCGATGCCGCCGCGTTCGAGGACGGGAACGTCGAGGGCACGCGCGCCATGCTGGACGCCGCGGCGAATGCCGGCGGGCGGCGCTTCGTCCACGTCTCTTCGCTCGCCGCGCGCGAGCCGACCCTGTCGCTGTACGGCGCGTCCAAGGCCCGGTCGGAGGCGCTGGTCGAACAATCGGGTCTCGACTGGGCGATCGTCCGGTCTCCGGCGGTCTATGGCCCCGGCGACAAAGAGACGCTCGAGCTGTTCCGGATGGCGAAGCTCGGGCTGATGCTGATGCCGCCGAGCGGCCGCCTGTCGCTGATCCACGCCGCCGACCTTGCCCGCTTGCTGCTCGCGCTCGCCGCGCCGGGGGCGCCGTCCGCGAGCCTGGTCGAGCCCGATGACGGCAAGCCCGGCGGCTGGACGCACAGGCAATTCGGACAGGCGCTCGGGGTCACCGTGGGCAAGTCCCCGCTGATCCTCTCCGCGCCCAGCTTTCTGCTGCGCCTGGGCGCGCGCGCCGACCAGCTGTTGCGCGGGCCCGGCGCGAAGCTCACACCCGACCGTGCGGCCTATTTCTCGCATCGCGACTGGGTGGTCGAGCCAGGTCGCGCGGCGCCGCGCGACTTGTGGCAGCCGCAAATCCCCACTGCGGAGGGCCTCGCCGACACCGCGAACTGGTACCGCCGGAAGGGATGGCTTTAGGCGCTCAGAGCACCTTCGCGAGGACTAGCGAGACATTGTCCGGCGCCCCGCGCGCAAGCACCGTCTCGATCAGCGTGTCGGCAACCTGGTCGAGCGGCCCGCGCTCGAGCTCCGCGGCGAGCTCGTCGTCGCGCATGACGCGCGTCAGCCCGTCGCTCGCCAGCAGGAACTGGTCGCCGGGCCGTGCATCGCCGCTGGCGACGTCGACCTCCACCTTCTCCGCGGCGCCCACCGCGCGCGTGATGAGGTTCGCATTCTCGTGAGTCTCGGCGTCTTCGGGGGCGAGCATCCCGGCATCGATCAAATTCTGGACCAGGCTGTGGTCACGCGACAGCCGCGTGATCGCGCCGTCACGCAGCCGGTAGGCGCGGCTGTCGCCGGCCCAGAAACAGCGGAACGCACCGTCCGCCATGGCAAGGCCGACGACCGTCGTTCCGATCGTCGCCTTGTGGCCGCCGGCCCGAGCCAGGGCGACCAGCTCGCGATTGACCTCGTGCAAAGCGTCGACCGCGCGCGCGACCAGATCGTCGATGCCGCTCGCCTCCGGCAGGCAGCGCAGCGCATCGGTGACCATGTTGCTGGCGATCTCGCCGGCCTCGTGGCCGCCCATTCCGTCGGCCACCGCCCACAGCCCGCGCTCCGGGTCCGCGAGCAGCGAATCCTCGTTGATCTTGCGGCGAAGACCCACGTGAGTGCGGCTGACGCATTCGAAACGCATTAGGCCCCCGCCAATCGTCCGGGCCGCTGACTAGCATTCGCCGGGCGATCATGCGATTTACTTTTTAGAGAAGAGGTCGTGGGGGCGCGGCAATGAACAAGGCGTACAGCAACAAGGCCCTGCCGATGGGCACGGTGTTGCGCGAATGGCGGATCGAGGAAGTGCTCGGCGTCGGCGGCTTCGGCATCGTCTACAAGGGCCGCGGCGTCTATTTCAACGAGCTCGTCGCCATAAAGGAATATTTCCCGAGCTCGATCAGCGAGCGCGACGCCGAGGACACCGTCGTGCCGATCGATTCCGAGGCCGAGGAGGTCCACGCACTCGGGCTAAAGAAGTTCGTCGAGGAGGCGAAGCTTCTGTGGAATCTCTCGACCCCGACGCGGCACCCGAACATCGTCAGCGTCCGCAGCCTGTTCGAGATCCACGGCACCGCCTACATGGTGATGGATTTCGAGGACGGCGTCTCGCTGTCGAAAATGCTCAAGCAGGGCCGCCGCTTCAACGAGCGCAGCCTGTGGAACATCCTCCAGCCGATCGCCGAAGGGCTCGAGCGTGCGCACCGCGTCGGCGTGCTCCACCGCGACATCAAGCCGCCCAACATCCTGATCAACGAGGACAACCGTCCGGTGTTGATCGATTTCGGCTCGGCGCGGTTCGAGGCGGCCGAGGCGACCAGCACCAAGGTCACCTTCCACACGCCGCCCTACGCCGCGATCGAACAATATGTGAAAACCTACCCGCAAGGGCCGTGGACCGACATCTACGCGCTCGGCGTCGTGATGTACGAGTGCATCACCGGCGAGAAGCCGCCGGAGGTGCTGGAGCGGCTCCACGCCGGCCTCGGCAAGCCGCTCGCCGACGGCAAATGGCCCGGCTACAGCAAGCGCTTCCTGTCGTCGGTCGACGCGGCGATGGTGGTCAAGCCGGAAGACCGCCCGCAGGCGCTCCACGATTGGCTGGCGATGTTCGGCAAGGGCGCGGCCGAGGCGGAAGGCGACGACGAGGCGACGCGCTTCTTCGCCAAGCAGGTCGAGACCGAGGACATCGTCCCGGTGCCGCCGACGCCGAATGTCGAAGCGCCAGTCGAAACCGGCGTTCCCGACGACCCCAAGCAGGCCAGGTTCAAGCGCGCGGGCGAAGAGACGGGCGCGTCGAAAAAGCGCAAGCCGGAAAAGGCTGCGGCCGAGGCTGCGGAAGAAGCGCCCGAAAAGAAGGGTCGCGCAAAAGCCGCCGCGGCGACGGCGGCGGTGGCGGCGACCGGCAAGGCGGCGAAAGACAGCGCCGGTCCTACCGAGAAGAAGCAACTGACGCCGGTCATGATGGCCGGGGCGGCCGCTGCGCTGCTCGCGGTGGTGGGCGTCGGCGCGTTCGCGCTGCGCGGCGGCGGTTCGCAGCCCGACGCCATCGCCTCGCAAAACGTCGCGCCGATCGGCAACGATGCCGGCACGTTCGCCGCCCTCGGCGGCGCGGACATGCCAGCCGACGCCAATGCAGCGGGCAACGCGGCGGGGAATGCGGCGGAAACCGCCGAGGCCACGACCGAACAGAGCGACGCCGCCGACGCGCTGCGCGCGGAGAAAGCCAAGGCGGCGGCGGCCGAAGCGCGGCTCGCGGCCATGCAAAAGGCCGCGGCCAAGTCGGCCGCTGCGAAGGCTGCTAGCGGGACCGCGGCAACGGCGGGCGGCCGCAAGGCGGCCCCCGCCGAAGCGGCGTCGTCAGCCACCGAGTCCGCCGGCGTCTCGCCGGCCAAGCTGTCGCAATTCTATTCGATCGTCGACGACGCGCGGCGCATGGCCAAGAAGGTCATGCGCTCGGGGAACAGCCAGAATGCGGCGCTTGCCAAAAGCTACGACGCCAATCTGAAGACGCTCAGGGATTCGATCCGCGGCATCAATTCGGACAAGGAAGCCGACCGGCTGATCAAGCAGGCGAGCCAGACGCGCGCCTACGTCCAGTTCCTGGTGCAGCAGCGCTAGGCGGAAGCCTGAAGGCGTTGCGCAGAACCTCGCTGTAGAGATCGCGATCGTCGGGCCGCTCGATGAGCGGTCCGTTCGCGCCGCCCTCGACCAGCGCCCGCATGCGCACGCTGTCGGATGCGCGGTCGATGTCGATGTGGATCACGGGGACCGAGCTTTGCAGCGCAAGCTCGACGACGTGAGCGGTCCCGCCGGGCCCGCGCGCCTGCTCGCCGTCCCAGATCGCGATCAGGACGTCGGCCGTCTGCACCAGCGATTCGCCGACCAGGACATAGGCGCCTTCGGGGTCGGAACGCCGGCCGGGCAGCGCGACGATCTCGTCGGCCGCCGCGAGCGCTTGCTCGAACCGGTCGAGCTCCTCGCCGACCAGGAAATCGTTGCGATATTCGCTCGGCTCGAACGGCAGCAGCGCGCGCACGAAATAACCGCTCGAACGGGCGCAGATCGCCGCGATCTGGTCGGCGCCGGTCGCAAGCGGCGTATGGAGGCGCAGCTGCGCCTCGGTCGCGCTGCACAGCGCGTCCTCCGCCTGCTGCAGCTTCAGGGTCGCGTCGCGCAATTCGCGAAAGACGGTGAACACGACCGGTCGCAACGTTCGCACCAGCGGCGCCGTGAGCGCTCCCGCGCGATGACCCGTAATGCCGACATTGAGGACGATCGGTTTCGGATGGACTGCTTCGGACACGCTGTACTTCCGGGCGAGCTCAGCGCGCGGCGGCCAGACGTCCTGCCGGCTGCGTCGCGTGGAGGCTGCCCTGCCCGGCGGCGTCATCGCTGCTGCGAATGGCGTGCCTCAGCGAGATCTGCCCGATCCGGACCACCGAGCCGACCGGAAGGATCGTCGCCCGGCTGACCCGCACGTCGTCGATATAGGTGCCGTTGGTCGAGTTGAGGTCGGTCACGAACAGCTCGTCGTTGGCGAGGCCGATCACGCAATGCTCGCGCGACACGCTCTTGTGCGGGAGGACGATGTCGGCCGGCGCGTTGCGCCCGATCTTCAGGCTCGACGAATCGACCACGAACAGCTCTTCCTCCAAGTCCCCGTCGGCGAGCTCGAGGCAATGGAATTCGTCGCCGCCCTCGTCCTGCACCGCACTCGCCCGCGCCGCGGCGAGCGGCGGCTGGACGGGCTGCGCGCGTTGCGCCCGCGCGGCGAAGATCACCTCTTCGCTTCCGGGACGCAGCGGCTGGCGGCTCGCCGGCTGCGCCGCGGCGGGCTTCGCCGCGATCCCCGCCGGCGCGTCCTGCTCGTTGCGGTCGACCAGCCGGCCGAGGTCGTCGACGAAGGTGCGCCAGCGCACGTCCGAGCGGTCGCCTTCCCAGCCGGAAAGCTCAGCGGTGTGGGTCAGCTCGAACACGATCGGGCGGTCGCAATCCTCGATGATCGCCGGGACGAGCTTGTTGCGGCGGTCGGCCTGGGTCGCCTCGGCGCGCACCCAGCGCGACGCGACCGAGCGCGGTGACCACAGCACGACCACCGCCTTGGCGTCCCGCAGCCGTTGCTCGATCACCTCGTCGAACGTCTCGCCCGAATGGAGCGAGGCGTCCCACCATACGTGGAACCCTTCGTCGGCCAGGCTCTCAGCGAAAATGCGCGCGGTCGCGCGGTCGTGGCGGGCGTAGGACAGGAAGATGTCAGTTCCGGACACGCGGCCCCCGCTCATTCTGTTGTGAGGTCAACGCTCAATACTGGAGTCGCGCCGGCGCACCTCGCGCCGCATCTGCCCCTGCGACTCACGCTCACACGGTTAATTTCTTTTAACTCAACGACAAAGTCGAAGCTAGAGCGCTGTCCCGCGGCGGCACAGCCGCTGCCGCCCGGCGAGCGCCGCAATCGCGCCCCATTGCGTTGCTTAAGACCGGGCCCAGCACTAACGAGCGCCTGACCATGTCCGACCGCCAGCAGATCTACGCCAAAGTCGCCGAGTTGATCGAGCCGTTCAACAAGAAGGGCGCGGCGATCACCGAGGCGACCCGCTTCGCCCAGGATCTCGAGTGGGACAGCCTGACCGTGCTCGACTTCGTCGCCACCATCGAGGACGAGTTCGACGTCATCATCTCGATGAACATGCAGGCCGAGATCGAAACCGTCGGCCAGCTGGTCGACGCGCTGATGAGGCTCAAGGCGTGATCTTGAAGCGAATTCGTCATTCCCGCGAAAGCGAGAACCCCGCTTTTCTTCTCAACGCCGGCCCCCGCGAAGGCAGCGGGACCCCCGCTTTTGCGGGGGTGACAACCTAAGGCGATGATCGACCTCTTTGCCAAGTTCGACCCTTTGATCGAGCAGCGCGAGGCCCTGCTCGACAGCGGCGTGACCGACCCGTTCAACCTGGTGATGGACAGCGTCGAGAGCCCGACCGTCGCATTCTGCAACGGCAGACGCACGATCCTGCTCGGCACCTACAATTACATGGGCATGACCTTCGACCCGGACGTCGTCGCCGCCGGCAAGCAGGCGCTCGACGACTTCGGCTCGGGCACCACCGGCAGCCGCGTCCTCAACGGCACCTACGCCGGCCACAAGGCGGTCGAGCAGGCGCTCAAGGACTTCTACGCGATGGATCATGCGATGGTGTTCTCGACCGGCTACCAGGCCAATCTCGGGATCATCTCCACCATCGCCGGCAAGGACGATTACATCGTCCTCGACATCGACAGCCACGCGTCGATCTACGACGGCTGCAAGATGGGCGACGCGCAGATCGTGCCGTTCCGCCACAACGACATCGAAGCGCTCGAAAAACGGCTCAAACGCATCCCCGAGGGCGCCGGCAAGCTGGTCGTGCTCGAAGGGGTCTATTCGATGCTCGGCGACGTCGCGCCGCTGCGGGAGATGGTCGCCGTGTGCAAGGCGAACGGGGCGATGGTCCTGGTCGACGAGGCCCATTCGATGGGCTTCATCGGCGAGCACGGCCGCGGCGTTGCTGAGGCGCAGGGCGTGATCGGCGACGTCGATTTCATCATCGGCACCTTCTCCAAGTCGGTCGGAACGGTCGGCGGCTTCTGCGTCTCGAACCACCCGAAGTTCGAGATCCTGCGCCTGGTCTGCCGGCCTTATGTCTTCACCGCCTCGCTGCCCCCGTCGGTCGTCGCCACCGCCGCCACCTCGATCCGCAAGCTGATGGACTCGGCGGACAAGCGCGCCCACTTGTGGGAAAACTCGAAGCGCCTCCACGCCGGCCTCCGCCAGCTCGGCTTCACGCTCGGCACCGACGAGCCGCAATCCGCGATTATCGCCGTGATCATGCCCGATCTCGAGACCGGCGCGGCGATGTGGGAGGCGCTGCTCAACGAAGGACTCTACGTGAATCTGGCCCGCCCGCCGGCGACGCCGGCCGGCATGACCCTCCTGCGCTGCTCGCTGTGCGCGCTGCACAGCGACGAGCAGGTCGGCGAGATTCTCGGCATGTTCGCTGCGGCAGGCCGTGCAACAGGCTGCCTAAGCTGAGCGAAAATGCCCGATTTCGAGGGAACCTTTGGCTTTCGCCAAAAGGTTAACGGGTCTAGATTGGCGGCATGATCGGGGACGGGGACGAGGTCAGATTCGACTGGCGCCGCGGGGGCGCTGCCGCCGCCGGCCTGCTTGCCGCGCTCATCCTCGTCGGCATGGTGATCCTGGTCAAGGTCGCCAACGACGCCCGAGAGAGAGCGTTGAGCTCCGAACGCCATGCCTACGAAGTCGCGCTCGTCGTGCGCAACGTCAGCGCCAACGTTTCGCGGGCCGAGGCGGCGCTCGCCCGCTTCGTCCTCGACGAGGACGTGAAGGGCAGCGGCAACATCTACGCCAGCGATTGGCAGCTTGCCGGCTTCCAGATCGAGCAGCTCAGCGACATGATGCGCGCCAGCCCCGAGCAGCAGGTGCGGGTCGCCGAGCTTCGCTCGCTCTATGGCCAGCGCGGCAAGGAGCTCGCGCTCGCCGCCCGCGCCGCGCTCGCCAAGCAGGGCGATGCCGGCATCAGCTATTTCTATGCGGCGGCGACCAATGGCTCCGGGCGCAAGCTCGACGACAAGCTCGAGGAGATCATTCGCGCCGAGCGCGAGTCGCTGCGCAACCGCATCCAGCAAAGCCAGGTGTTCTCCGCCCAGGCGGACCAGTTCACCACTTACCTGAGCTGGCTTGGGATCATCGTCGGTCTCGGCGCCGTGTTCCTCGGGGTCGTCGCCGTTCAGGCGCTGCGCCAGAATGCCGCGGCCAGGCGCCAGGCCGAGAATGAATCCGAGCGCGCCGAGGCGCTCGAGCTCGCGGTGCGCGACCGCACCCAGGAGCTGTGGGAGGCCAACCAGGCGCTGAAGGCCGAGGCGACCGAGCGCGAGGCGGCCGAGGCCCAGCTCCGCCAGGTTCAGAAGATGGAAGCGGTCGGCCAGCTGACCGGCGGGATCGCGCACGACTTCAACAACATGCTGGCGGTCGTCGTCGGCGGCATCGACCTCGCCCAGCGGCGCCTCAACGGCCCGCGCCGCGAGATTCTCACCCACCTCCAGAACGCGATGGAGGGCGCGACCCGCGCCGCCGCGCTGACCCGGCGCCTGTTGTCCTTCGCCCGCTCCGAGCCCTTGCTTCCCGAGCGCGTCGACAGCCGCGACCTGATCGGCGGCATGTCCGATCTCCTCGACCGCACGCTCGGCGAGCGGATCAAGGTCAAGGTCGACCTCGCCCGCGACACATGGCCGACCTATGTCGACCCGCACCAGCTCGAGAATGCGATCGTCAACCTCGCCGTCAATGCACGCGACGCCATGGAGGGCGAAGGCGTGATGCGGGTCACCACCGAGAATGTGAAGCTCGCCGCCAACGAGGTGGGCGACATCCGCGCCGGCGATTATGTGAAGATCAGCGTTGCGGACACCGGCTGCGGCATGACACCCGAAGTGCTCGACCGGGCGTTCGAGCCGTTCTTCACGACCAAGCCCGTGGGCAAAGGGACCGGCCTTGGCCTCAGCCAGATTTTCGGCTTCGCCCATCAGTCGGGCGGCGAGGTCGGGATCGAAAGCGAGTTCGGTAAGGGGACGACCGTCTCCATCTATCTGCCACGCACGGAGATCGCCGCTCCGATCCGGGTCCATCCCGCCGTCCAGCGGCAGGCCGACGCCGATGCCCACGTGCCCGGCGCGCGGATCCTGCTGGTCGAGGACGATCCCAGGGTCCGCACCGCGACCGTCGGCGCGCTCGAGGACCTCGACTACGACCCGGTCGCGTGCTCGAGCGGGGCGGAAGCGATCGACCTGTTCCGTGCCCACGAGTTCGACCTGGTGATCAGCGACGTGATCATGCCCGAGATGACCGGGCCCGAGCTGATCCGGCATTTGAAGGCGACGCACGACGAGGAGTTCGCGGTGCTGTTCGTCACCGGCTATGTCGGCGAGGGCGAGAGCGACGACCTGCGCGGGCACGAGCTGCTGCGCAAGCCCTTCACCGTCGGCGCGTTGGCGAGCGCGGTCTCCGCCGCGCTCGCGCGCACGGCTAGCGAACCGCCCCGCTCCTCCAGAGCCGCGGCAAAAGGCTGACGGCCGCCAGCAGCGGGTGCCGCTGCTGCCAGGGCTTCAGCACGATTCTCGCGTCCGAATGGCGGTTGATCTTCCATGCGATGTAATCGGCACCGCCGGCGAAGGTCAGGCTCGCCTTGGCCAGCCGCGCGACGGAATAGCGCTTGCCGTGGGCCTGCATCCGCCGCCACCAGCGCTGCGCGTGCTCGCGGTTTCGCGCCGGCGACGCCTGCTTCAGCGCGGCCTCGCCGAAGCGCTGGTATCGCTCCGGATCGGCTTCGACGAGCGCCGCCGCCCGCCCCAGCCGCTCGGCGCGCAGCTCGGCATTGAAGGTGAGCGAAAAAGCGCGCTTCCACAGCGCCTGCACGTCGTCCGCGCCGTCCAGTGGCACGGTCCACCCGAGCAAGGTCGGGGCGGCCATGCCGACGCTGTCGACCGCCCGCTTTCGCGCCGCCTCATCCGCCGCCCACACCAGCCGCGCGGGCTGCGCGAACCGCGCCGCGGTCGACACGGTCCACGCCTCGGGCGCGCACTCGTGCGCGAAATCGGCCTCGCTCAGCACCGCATATTTGGCGGCGAGCCCATCGTGCTCGAAGTAAAAGACGTTGGGCGGGATCAGCCGGTTGGCCGCAGCCAGCCAGCGCTCTGCATAGGCCGCGCGATAGTCGGAGACGATCAGGTAGAAATCGAGCATCAGCCCGTCGAGCTCACCCAACCGAAGGCACGACCCATAAAACAGCACCGCGCGGCTCGCTTGGCCGTGGCTGGCGGCAATCGCCTCCGCCATTGCGCTCACCCGAGCGTCGACCGGCGCGCTCAATTCCTCGGCGACGAGCTTTCGAAGCTCGGTCATGGCGCGTGATTAGGCCGCCAGCTTGACGAACGACAGCGGCTGCGCGGTGCGCAGGTGGATCGGCCGGCCGCTTTCGGCGCGGAAGGTCTCGCCGTCGAGGATCACGCTCGAATTGTCGCTTTCGATGGTGATCTCGTCGGCTTCCTTGAAATGGACGCCGCGAAGCTGCGCCCGGCCGAGCTTGCCGCCAATGCTCGCGGCGAACGCGCGCATCATCGATACCGGCCGTTCCTCGACCGCCAGCAGCTTGAGCGATCCCTGGCGCTTGCCGTCGAGCTCGGTCGACAGCAGCAGCTTTTCGAGCGTGGTCACGGCGAGCAGCGAAAAGCGCCCGTTCAACAGGCTCGGCTGGTTGTTCATCGACAGGTTGAGCGGGTGCGGATCAGGCGGCAGGAACCCGGCCTTGGCGCGCAGGAACAGCTTGGCGAGCAAGGCGAGCGCGGTCAGCACATGGCTGAGCCCGCTCGGCAGCCCGAGCGGATAGATCTTCTCGCGGCAATAGACCATCGTGTCGGCCAGCCCGGCGCCGCCGAGGAACATGCCAATCACCGGCTTGTCCACGCCGCCGCTGCGCAGCGCGATCAGCTCGCGCGGGACGATGTACGGGGCAAGGTCGCCCTGGGCGATTTCGATCAGCCGCTCGAGCGCCGCGATCGGGTCGCCCTGCGCGCCGAGGTCAAGCGCGATGAGGTTGGTCTTGCCGCTCGGCAGCACCGCCACCGGCGGCGCGCCGGCGGCGAAATGCCCGCCGTTGTAAAGCTCGGTCAGCGCCGCCTGGACCGTGCCGTCGCCGCCGTTGATCGCCAGCACCTTGGGGCGCACTCGGGCGATGGTGCGCATCGCCTGGGCGATCTGGTCGACATGCTCGACCTCATAATGGAAGACGTCGGGGTGGTCGGCACAATAAGCGCGGATGCGCGGCAGCTGAGCCAGATTGCCGGTCGACTTGGGGTTGGACAGCAAGGCGATGCGCGGCCGGTGCTTGTGCGTGCAGGCGGGCGCGACGCACGTCGCCGGCCCGTCGGCGGCTGCGGCTTCGGCTTGGCGCTGCATTTCCGGCATGAATCTACGGACCGTTTCGCTATAGATCGTCGATCGAACGGTTGCCGCCCGCCTCCGGGTGCATCCGTCCGCTGTGCAATGTCGGCCGTCTTTGCGGCCAAATGATGGTGCTGGAGCGACCAAAAGTTGGGCAATGCCGGCCTGATCGACCGTTATCTCGCGCGCTCCATCGCCGTTCCCTTGTTCGGCTCGCTGGTGCTCGCGGCGATGCTGCTCATCCTCGATAAGATGCTGCGGCTGTTCCAATATGTCGTCGACGCCGGCGGTCCGGTCAGCGTCGTTTGGCGGATGCTCGCCAACCTCCTGCCCGAATATCTCGCGCTCGGCATCCCGATCGGGCTGATGCTCGGCATTCTGCTCGCCTTCCGCAAGCTCGCCTTGTCGTCAGAGCTCGACGCGCTGCGCGGCATCGGCGTCGGCTATGGCCGGCTGCTGCGCGTGCCTTATGCGTTCGCGATCCCGTTGATGCTGCTCAACCTCGGCATCGTCGGCTATCTCGAGCCTTATTCCCACTACCGCTACGAAGGCCTGCGCTTCGACCTCAATTCGGGCGCGCTCGGCGCGGCGATCAAGGTCGGCGAGTTCAACCGCCTCGGCCGCCACCTGACGCTGCGCATCGAGCGCAGCGAGAAGAAAGGCACCCAGCTCCACGGCATCTTCGTCGCGATGCAGGACGACGACGGCATGTCCGTCGCGGCGACGGCGCAGCAGGGCAAGTTCCTTTCGACCGACGACCCCGACACTATCCTGTTCCGGCTGACGAGGGGGCGGCTGGTCCAGGATTCGCCCAAGTTCGCCGCCCCGCGCACGCTCGCGTTCGACAGCTATGATCTGCCGATCAGCCTGCCGGTGATCGACCAGTTCCGCCGCCGCGGCGGCAACGAGTCCGACGAGCTCTACCTGCACGAGCTGTGGCGCCTAGGCTATGGCGGCGCGGCGACCAGCCAGACCGACCGGCTCGAGGCGCAGGCGTCGCTCAACTTCCGCCTGGTCGAGGTGATCATGATGCTGATGCTGCCGCTGCTCGCCGTCGCGCTTGCCGTTCCACCCAAGCGCAGCTCGTCGTCGCTCGGCATCTTCGTCGGCATCCTGCTGGTCGTCGCCTATCACAAGGTCAATCAATATGCGGAGCAGGCTGGCGCCCAGGGCCGGGTCGACCCGATCGTCGCCTTGTGGCTGCCGCTGGTCCTGCTCGCCGTCGGGATCCTCTGGATGTACCACGTGCTCGCCCACCGCCCCGGCGGGCAGCCGATCGGCGCGCTCGAACGCGCCGCGGCCAAGCTCGCCACTTATGTCCGCAAGACTGCCAAGGCCGTGCCGATCTCGCGCGAAACGCTGCGCCGGCCGGTGCGGGCGGGGCCCCGGCGATGATCAACCTCAAATTCTTCCCGTCGCGGCGCATGGCCTTCTACATGGCGCGGCTGTTCGTCACCCGCAGCCTCGCCGTGCTCGTCGCTCTAGTGCTGATCCTGATGACACTCGACCTCTTGGGCGAATCCGGCAAGATCCTCGCGGTGCCGGGCAACGGCGACGCCGAGCTATGGCGCTACGTCGGCCTCAGGATCCCGCTCCTCGTTTCGCGCTTCCTGCCCTTCTCGGTGCTGCTCGGCGCGCTGATCGCTTTCGTCGGCCTGAACCAGCACAGCGAGGTCGTGGCGATGAAGGCAGCCGGCCTCTCCGCGCACCAGATCCTCGCGCCGCTGATCGTCGCCAGCCTCGCCATTGCCGCCGCGTTGTTCGCGTTCAATGAGACGGTGGTCGTCAAGTCGGCGCGGGTCGTCACCGCATGGTCCGACAACGATTACAAGCCGGTGCCGCCCGACAGCGGCGTCTTGAGCAACGTCTGGGTCCTCGACGGCGACGACCTGATCCGCGCCGGGCTCGTGGTCAGGCCGGGGCCGCGCGTGCACGTCGAGCGCCTCGCCATCTACGATCGCGCCGGCGGCGTGCTGCAGCGGGTGATCGAGGCGGCGCGCGCCACGCCGCTGCCCGACGGCCGCTGGCGGCTCGACAAGGTGACCATCTACAACGCCGACATGAACGTCGTTCGCCGCCTCCCGCACCTCGATGCGATGGATGGCGTCACGCCCGGCCAGCTGACGCTCGCCCGGGTCAACCCCGAGCAGCTCGATTACTGGACGTTGCGCCAACGCATCGGCGAGCTCGAAGCCGCCGGCCGCGCCACCGACGAAGCCCGCGCCGGCCTCGCCCACAAGATCGCCGCGCCCTTGTCCACCTTGCTGATGCCGTTACTCGCCGCGGTCGCCGCCTTCGGCCTCGCCCGCTCGGGCCAAGTGCTGCTGCGCGCCTGCGTCGGCATGGCGCTCGGCTTCGCTTATTTCGTCGCCGACAATTTCAGCCTGGCGATGGGCAACGCCGGCGCCTACCCGCCGCTGGTCGCCGCCTGGGCGCCGTTCCTTCTGTTCCTGCTGATCGGCGAGACGGTGCTCGTCCGAACCGAGGAGTAAGCGCGAAGCTAGCGCAGCTTGGCGATCTTCAGCTTGTCGGCCTTGGCCCGGTCCTTGACCGACTCCTCGCTGCGGACGAGCGCCTTGGCGATCGCGCGCAGCGACATGCCTTTTCCGGCGAGCACGTGCAGCTTCTGGATCTCATCCTGCCGCCACGGCTGCCGGTGCCGCTCGAACCGCTCGCTCATCGTTCCTCCCCCCGCGTTCGCAGTCAGCTCTTCGCCGGGCCCTTGGGCTTGCCGCGCCGGTCGCTCTTGCGGCGGACGGTCTTGCGGCGGTCGCCTTCGGGCGGGATCGCCTCGGGGCGGTCGGCCTTGCGCCGCTCGCCCGCCTTGCGCCGCTCGGTCTTGCGGCGGTCGCCGCCGCGCCCCGCGCCGGTCACGCCCAGCTGCCCCGCATCGATGCCGATGCTCGAAGCCGTCGGGCTGGTCTCCCGCAGCCGCTCGCGCGCCGCCTTGGTGACCAGCGCCAGGTTGGCGCGCACGAACTCGCAGCGCTCGTCGTCGCTCATCGCCGCCGCGCGGTCGCCGGCGAGCCCGAGGTGGGCCTCGATCGCGCCGCGCGAGATGGCGATCGCGCGCATCTTGCCATCGATCCACAGGTCGACCAGCGTATTGCCGCTGCTGCCGCGGATGGTGTCGTTTTCCATCGTCCGATTCTAGCAGCTTTCGCGGGAGCGACGACAACGAAATCGTTCCGCGAAACGAACCGACAATAAACGTCAGGCGATCGGGATGATGACCGCCTCGCATTGATCAGCGGCCTGGTCGGGCTGAGCTTCGTCCACCCCGCTCGTCGCGTCGACCTGCTGGATTTCGTTTGGCCTGGCGCGGACGCTGATCGCCGGACCGAGATGCTCGAACGGGACCGGCGCGATCACCCCGTCCTCGCGGACGAGCATCGCGCCGCCGGCCAACCGCGCCGCGGGCGCGCACGGGCTCGCGGCTTCGGCGAGGAGAATCAAGGCGGCGACGGCGCTCATGCCCGGTGCGTGGGCGAAGCGCGCGCTTACCTCAACCGGTCGGCGGCGTCTTGTCCCGAAGCGGCACGCCCGCGCACCGCCCCGTCCGGCCTAGCCCCCGGTCCATCGCCGGAAATGATAGCGCCCGCGGACCGGGCTGGCGCGATAGGAATGGCCGGACGCGCAGGTGACCTTGAACACGCCCGGCGCTCCGCCTTCGACGGCGCTCGTCGAGGCGACGCTGCCGCACGGATAGCCGATCCGCCCGATGGTGCGCGCGATTACCCGATCGGGCAGCGGCATGGCGGCGGCGGCGGGCTGGGCCGGCGGAGCGTCCGCGGCCTCGGTTTCGGCCGCCGACAGCGCCGCCCGATCGCCTTCGAGCGATTGGCTGATCTCGGCCAGCCGGTCTTCGGCCGCCGCGGGCGGCCGCGGCGCCGCCGCGGGTTGCACCTGGCGTGTCGGCGAAGGAACGGTAGCGGGGGCCTTGCGCGCAATCGGGCTGACGTCGGGCACGCCAGTCGCCGGCGGCTGCGGCGCGGCGACCCTCGTCGCGGGTTCCGGGCCGAGATGCGGGAGGGCGAGCGTCACCGCGGCTTCGGCCTGCTCCGGCGGCGCGCCGTTCGATGCCGCCCACCCGGCCCAGGCGCCGGCCAGCGCAACCGCCGCGACCAGGCCGCCACCGATCGCCACGGGCCGCACCCAGTCGACCGAGCCGTCCGCGATCTCGGGCAAAGCCGCTTCCTCGGCGGTGCGCGGCAACTGCTCATCGGCGGCAGGAGCCCGCGGGCTCGGCGCCGGTTGGGGGCTGGGCGGGCGCAACGGCGCAGGCGCGGCAACCGCGGCGAACATGTCGAGCCGCGGGTCGCGGTTGCCGGGCTGGCCCGGCGAAGCGGCGACGAACGGCGCTGCCGCTTCCTCCCGCGGCTGCGGCTCGGCGCGCGGCCGCTCCGCCGGCTTGGCCGTGGCGCGCATCAGGAACGGCTTCCACTCGGGCTGCGCCGCGGGCGGCGCGGGCGGAGCGGACGCGAGCCCGATCGCGGCGTCATAGTCCCGGCGGCGCGCGGGATCGCGCAGCGTCTCATAAGCGATGCTGACATCGGCGAGTCCGCCGAAAGCGCGAGGGTTAAGCGCGCTCATCGCCTCGGCGAAGGCGCCGGCGATCTCCGCTTCGCTCGCCGTCGGCACGAGGCCGAGCACGTCGTAATGGTTCGGCCGCGTGCCTAATGTGCTGACCATGAGCGACCCTCCCCGCGACTCTTAAGTCGCGGAAGTCTCTACTCTTTCGGACGAGAATCCAGCTCCGCTCGCCGCACGTGGAAGGCCGTCCGGCGTCTATCACCCGGCCGAGACGCGAGTTTACCCGAGGTGAATCGCGCCGACGCCCCTTTCGCCGGAAAGGCGTTTGCAATAGCTTCCGCGCCAGGCGCGAGCATCGGGTCGCCCGGCCGATAACCGGGAAGCGGTTTTGGACGTAGATCCGGGGGCGCGCCGACCGGCTCATCGCGCGAGCCCGAATCCTTCGCGTCCGCGTCTCCGCTGAGACAAAAAAAGGGCCGCCATCGCTGGCGGCCCTCAAACCAAGCCGTCACGGAAGTGAATTCGTGACGTTGCTTATGCCCGGCGCCTCGAGCTTAGCCGAGCAGCTCCTGCTCGAGCTTCTTGGCCATTTCCTCGATGTTCTCCGGCGGCCAGCCGGGGATGTCCATGCCGAGCCTGAGGCCCATCGACGCCAGCACTTCCTTGATCTCGTTCAGGCTCTTGCGGCCGAAGTTCGGGGTGCGGAGCATCTCGGCCTCGGTCTTCTGGACGAGGTCGCCGATGTAGATGATGTTGTCGTTCTTCAGGCAATTGGCGCTGCGCACCGAAAGCTCGAGCTCGTCGACCTTCTTCAGCAGGTAGCGGTTGAGCTGGTTGGTGTCGGTCGCGATCTGCTCGGCCGCGGTCGGCATCGCCTGGCCAATCATCGGGGACGGCGCCATCCGCACCTGGCTCTCGTCGAAGTGGACGAACAGCTGCAGCTGGTCCTGGAGGATGCGCGCGGCATAAGCCAGCGCGTCCTCGGGCGCGACGGTGCCGTCGGTCTCGACGGTCAGCGTCAGCTTGTCATAGTCGAGCTCCTGGCCGACGCGCGTGTTCTCGACCTTGTAGGCGACCTGGCGCACCGGCGAATAAAGCGCGTCGACCGGAATGAGGCCGATCGGCGCGTCGGCCGGGCGGTTGGCTTGGCTCGGCTGATAGCCTTTGCCGATGTCGGCGGTGAGCTCCATGTTGAGCGTCGCGCCCTCGTCGAGGTGGCAGATGACGAGGTCGGGGTTTGTGACCTCGATGTCGCCCGCGGTCGCGATCATGCCCGCGGTGACTTCCGCCGGGCCGGTCGCCGACAGGTGCAGCCGCTTGGGCCCCTCGCCTTCCATCTTGAGCGCGATCTGCTTGACGTTGAGCACCATGTCGGTGACGTCCTCGCGGACGCCGGCGAGCGACGAGAATTCGTGGAGCACGCCATCGATTTTGATCGAGGTGACGGCGGCGCCCTGGAGCGAGCTCAGCAGCACCCGGCGCAGCGAGTTGCCGAGCGTCATCCCGAAGCCGCGCTCGAGCGGCTCGGCGACGAACACCGCGCGGCGGCGGGCGTCGCCCCCACCCTGGCGCTTCTCGAGCGTGTTGGGCTTCTTCAGTTCCTGCCAGTTCTTTGCGTTGACGGCCATGTTCATCCCTTGGCAGTTGGGGGCCTAAACCCCTGATTTCAATCTCTTTGCACCCCGGCGCGGGCCGGGACCCAGTCGTTACACGCGGCGCCGCTTGCTCGGCCGCACCCCGTTGTGCGGGATCGGGGTCACGTCGCGGATGCTGGTGATCGTGAAGCCGACCGCCTGCAGCGCCCGGAGCGCGCTTTCGCGGCCCGAGCCGGGACCCTTGACCTCGACCTCGAGCGTGCGGACGCCGTGGTCGGCGGCCTTGCGGCCGGCGTCCTCGGC
>DASTID010000090.1:0-6989 GCA_035717905.1 Sphingomicrobium sp.
GCTCAATAAATCACGAATCGCGGCTTTTGTCTTGCCCGATTCGGCGGTTCGGCGGAGGCGGCGCGCGGGTCGTCGCGCGCGGGGCGGTTTCCGGCGGGGCAAGAGTTGGAGTAAGCTCGCCGGCGCGATGAACGATGACGATCCGGTCCCCGACCTCGAGGCGCTCAAGGCCCAGCATCGCCAGCTCGACGCGGACATCCGGCTGCTGGCGGACGATCCGGGCGCCGACCAGCTCGAGCTAGCCCGGCTGAAGAAGCGCAAGCTCGCGCTCAAGGACAAAATCCAGCGGATCGCCGATTCCAACATCCCCGACATCATCGCCTGACGCGGCGCCTCGACCTGTCCCGCGAAGGGACAGCAACGGCCGCGGCGCGGGCCGCGACCGCCAACTCGGGCGTTTCCACGACGGCCCAACAATGGCAACCTACACGCTTATGGACGACTCGGACCTGCCCGAACCGCAAGTGCGCATCACCTCGCGCCTGATCGACTCGCTGTACACCGAGGCGATGCTGCTGGCCGACGAGGCGCGGTCCTATTTCGACGACGTCGGGCGCGGCGACCGCGCGTCGCTCGAGCCGTTCGCCCGCGTCGGCTTCGCCTGCGAATCCTTGAAGGTGACGACGCGGATCATGCACATCGTCGCCTGGCTGCTGACCCAGCGCGCGATCGAGTCCGGCGAGATCCCGATGCTCGACGGCCGGCGGCCGGAGCGCAAGCTCGGCAACGCCCAGGAGAGCGATCCGCTGGTGGTCGCGCAGCTGCCCCAATCGGCGCAGCGGCTGATCAACTCCAGCGCCGATCTCTATGCGCGGATCAGGCGCATCGACGAGGGCCGGATGGAGGTCGAAGTCGCGCAGAGCCCCGCCCGCGCGCTGATGGGCCGCCTCGAGCGCGGCCTCGGCGGGCAATTGTCCTAGCTCTCGCCGGGCCGTCGGCCCGCTGGTGGCGATGGCCGATCGCGCCGCGCCGGATTTCCTCTTCGCGGGATGACGTCGCCGATGCTCAGCACAGGCGCGTCTTCGCCGCCGCATATTGCCCGGCGAGCAGGCCGACGAACTCGGCCGCGGGGCGGACCTGGTCGACCACGCCGATGCCCTGGCCCGAGCCCCAGATGTCCCGCCACGCCTTCGACCGGGTCGAGCCCTCGGACCCGAACTTCATCGCCGTCGCGTCGAGCCCGACGAGGTTGTCGGGGTCGAGCCCGGCGCCGGCGATCGACGCGCGCAGATAATTGCCGTGAACCCCGGTGAACAGGTCGGTGTAGACGATGTCGGCGGCGCCGCTCTCGACGATCGCCTGCTTGTAGGCGTCCGGCGCGTTAGCCTCGTTCGTGGCGATGAACGGCGAGCCGACATAAGCGAGGTCGGCGCCCGCCGCCTCAGCCGCGAGCACCGAGCCGCCGTTGGCGATCGCGCCCGAGAGGATCAGCGGCCCGTCGAACCAGGCGCGGATCTCCTGCAACAGCGCGAACGGCGACCAGCGGCCGGCATGGCCGCCCGCGCCCGCGGCGACGGCGATGATCCCGTCCGCGCCTTTCTCGATCGCCTTCCGGGCGAAGCGGTCGTCGATCACGTCGTGCAGGGTGATTCCGCCCCAAGCGTGAACCGCCTCGTTCAGCTCGACCCGCGCGCCCAATGAGGTGATGACGATCGGCACTTGCCATTTCGCGCAGACCGCCATGTCCTGCTCGAAGCGGTCGTTGGAGCGGTGGACGATCTGGTTGACCGCGAACGGCGCGGCCGGGCGGTCCGGATGGTCCCGGTCCCAGGCGGCGAGCGCTTCGCCGATCTCGTGCAGCCATTCGTCGAGCAGCGCCGCGGGCCGGGCGTTGAGCGCCGGGAAGCTGCCGACGATCCCCGCCGTGCACTGGGCAATGACCAGGGCGGGGTTGGAGACGATGAACATCGGCGCGCCGATCACCGGGATGCGCAGCCGCGAGAGAACCGGCGGAAGGCTCAAACCCGGTGGTACTCGCGGTACCAGGCGACGAACCGCGGCACGCCCTCGTCGATGGTGACGGTCGGGCGGAAGCCGTGGTCGCGCTCGATCGCGCTGATGTCCGCGAACGTATCCTTGACGTCGCCGGGCTGCATCGGCTGCGGGTCGAGCAGCGCCTTGCGGCCGGTCGCCTGCTCGAGCAGCGCGACGACGCGCATCAAATCCTCGCTGCGGCTGTTGCCGATATTGTAGAGCGCGTGCGGGCTGGTGCTCCCGCCGGCCTTGGGGGACGCGTCGTCGGCGGGCGGCGAGTCGAGGCAGGCGATCACCCCGCGCACGATATCGGCGATGTAGGTGAAGTCGCGCCGCATCTCGCCGCCGTTGTAGAGCGGCAGCGGCCGGTCCTCGAACAGCGCCTTGGTGAAGATCCACATCGCCATGTCGGGCCGGCCCCACGGGCCATAGACGGTGAAAAAGCGCAAGCCGGTCGCCGGCAGGCGATAGAGGCTGGCGTAGGATTCGCTCAAAAGCTCGTCCGACTTCTTGGTCGCCGCGTAGAGCGAAAGCGGGTGATCGACGCGGTCCTCGACCCGGAACGGCAGGCTCTTGTTGCCGCCGTAGACCGACGATGAGGAGGCATAGACGAAATGGCTCGAGCGCCGCCGCCGGCCAAGCTCGAGCATGTTGCAATGGCCGACCAGGTTCGAGTGGACGTAGGCGTGTGGGTTGTCGATACCGTAGCGCACGCCCGCCTGGGCCCCCAAATGGACGATGCGGTCGAAGTCCGCGGCTCGGCCGAGCTCGTCGAGAGCGGCCGCGTCGGCGAAATCCACCTGCTCGAACCGGAAGCGATCGCCGAAGTCGCGCGCGAGGTCTTCGACCCGCCGCCGCTTCAGCGCCGGATCGTAATAATCGTTGAGGCTGTCGATGCCGATCACGCTGTCGCCGCGTTCGAGCAAAGCGCGCGCGGTCGCCGCGCCGATGAAGCCCGCAACGCCGGTGACCAGAACAGCCATGGCCGTCCCATAGGGGGTGCAGTTGCACGCCGAAAGGCCCTAGAGCGCGGACCGTGGAGCCGAGCTGGAGCTTCGCCGTCGATCGCGGCGGGACATTCACCGACGTGATCGCACGCGCGTCGGACGGGCGCGTGCGGGTCGAGAAGCTGCTGTCCGACAACCCGGCGCAATATGACGATGCGGCGCTCGAGGCGATCCGGCGGGTACTCCAGGGCGAGGGCGGCGAGGTCGCGGAAGTGCGCATGGGCACGACGGTCGCGACCAACGCGCTGCTCGAGCGCAAGGGCGAGCGCGTCGCGCTGGCGATCACCCGTGGCTTCGGCAACGCGCTCAGGATCGGCTACCAGGCTCGGCCGGAGATTTTCGCGCGCCACATCGTGCTGCCCTCGATGCTCTACGAACGCGTCGTCGAGGTCGCGGAGCGGGTCGGGGTCGACGGCGACGTGCTGGTGCCGCTCGACGAAGACCAGGCGCGGGCCGAACTAGCCGCGGTTCGGGAAGCCGGCATCGACGCACTGGCGATCGTGCTCATGCACGGCTGGAAGCATGCGGCGCACGAGGCGCGGCTGGCACAGATCGCGCGCGAACTCGGCTTTTCGCAAGTCTCGGTCAGTCACGAGGTCGCGCCGCTGATCAAGCTGGTCGGCCGCGGCGACACGACTGTGGTCGATGCCTATCTGTCGCCGGTGCTTCGGCGCTATGTCGACCGGGTCGCCGCCGGGCTGCCGCGGTCGGCCGACCTTCACTTCATGCAGTCGAACGGCGGCCTCGCCGAAGCGAGCGCGTTCCGCGGCAAGGACGCGATTCTGTCGGGCCCGGCGGGCGGCGTTGTCGGCATGGTCGCGGCCAGCGCGCCCCACGGCGCGGAGAAGCTGATCGGCTTCGACATGGGCGGGACCTCGACCGACGTGTCGCATTTTGCCAGCGCGTTCGAGCTTGCCGACGAGAGCGTGGTCGCGGGCGTGCGCATCCGTGCGCCGATGATGCAAATCAACACGGTCGCGGCCGGCGGCGGGTCGATTTGCCGCTTCGACGGCATGCGCTTCCGGGTCGGCCCGAAAAGCGCCGGCGCCAACCCGGGGCCGGCCTGCTACCGCAACCGCGGCCCGCTGACGGTGACCGACTGCAACCTGTTCCTCGGCCGCATCGACCCCGACCATTTCCCCGCCGTCTTCGGACCGAACGGCGACCAGGCGCTCGATCCGGACGCGGCGCGCGCGCGGCTCCAGGAGATCGCCGACGCGGTCGGCGGCAAGGGCCTCGAAGAGATTGCTCGAGGCTTCCTCGAAATCGCGGTGGACAACATGGCCGCGGCGATCCGCAAGATCTCCATCGCGCGGGGCCATGACGTCACCCGCTACACGCTCGCCTGTTTCGGCGGCGCCGGCGGCCAGCATGCCTGTGCGGTCGCCGACGCGCTCGGCATCGAACGCATCCTCGTTCACCCACTCGCCGGCGTCCTCTCCGCCTACGGCATCGGCATCGCCGACGTGAAGGCGATCCGCGATGCGAGCGTGCTCAGGCCGCTCGGCGAGGATTTCTCGGCGGCGCTGTCGGAGCTGGAGCAGCGGGCGCGGGAGGCGCTCATCGAGCAGGGCGTCCACGCCGACCGGATCGCGCTCGACCGGCGCGCGCGGCTGCGGACCGCCGGAAGCGATACGACGATCGAGATCGCGGTCGCGCCGCCCGAGCGGATGCGCACCGAGTTCGCGCGGCTGCACCGCAAGCGCTTCGGCTATTGGGAGGAAGGCGGCGAGGTGATCGTCGATGCCCTGGTGGTGGAGGCGGTCGCGCGCACTTCTCCTCCCCTGCATTTGCAGGGGAGGGGGACCGCACGTAGTGCGGTGGAGGGGCCTTTGCCAGAAGGTCAAGAAAACCCCTCCGTCAGCTTCGCTGACACCTCCCCCGGAAAGCCGGGGGAGGAATTGCCCGGCCCGGCCCTGATCTTCGACTCCACCTCGACCATCGTCGTCGAGCCCGGCTGGCGCGCCGAGCGCGTGTCCGACGGCACGCTGATCCTGACTCGTCACGTCCCGCTCGACCGCGCCAAGGCCATCGGCACCGACGTCGATCCCGTCCGGCTCGAAATCTTCAACAACCTGTTCATGGCCATCGCCGAGGAGATGGGCGTGGCGCTGCAGTCGACCGCGACCAGCGTCAATATCAAGGAGCGCCTCGATTTTTCGTGCGCGATCTTCGATGCGGAAGGGGCGCTGATCGCCAACGCGCCGCACATCCCGGTGCATCTGGGATCGATGGGCGAGAGCATCCGCACCATCATCGACGCGCGCGGGCAGGGGAGGGACGGGCGCGGCATTCGCCGGGGCGACGCTTATGTGCTGAACGACCCCTATCGCGGCGGCACGCACTTGCCCGACATCACCGTGATCGTGCCGGTGTTCTTTTCCTCCGCGGGACCGGAGGAGCTGCCATCGGCGTTCGTCGCGGCACGCGGTCACCATGCCGACATCGGCGGCATCGCACCGGGATCGATGCCGCCCGACAGCCGCAGCATCGCGGATGAAGGCGTCCTCATCGACAACGCGCTGCTGGTCGACGAAGGCCATTTCCGCGAGGCGGAGATGCGCGCGCTGCTCGGCTCGGGCGACTGGCCTGCGCGCAACCCGGACCGCAATATTTCCGACCTCAAGGCGCAGCTTGCCGCCTGCACGCGCGGCGCCGACGTGCTCGCGCAAACCGCGCGCGATTATGGCCCCGAGGTCGTCGCCGCCTACATGAACCACGTCCTCGCCAACGCCGAGGAATCGGTGCGGCGGCTGCTCGGCCGGCTCGACGACGGCGCGTTCGATTACGAAATGGACAACGGCGCTCGGGTCAGCGTGACGATCGCGATCAACAAGACGGCGCGCTCGGCGACGTTCGATTTCGCGGGCACCAGCGACCAGCTTTCAGACAATTTCAACGCGCCCTTCTCGATCGTCCGCGCCGCCTCGCTCTATGTCGTGCGAACCTTGATCGACGATGCGATCCCGATGAACGACGGCTGCCTGAGGCCGATCCGGCTGGTCGTGCCCGAAGGCTCGATGCTCAACCCACGCTATCCGGCCGCGGTGGTCGCGGGCAACGTCGAAACCAGCCAGGTCGTCACCGACGCCTTGTTCGCGGCGACGGGCAGGCTTGCGCCGAGCCAGGGGACGATGAACAACTTCACCTTCGGCAACGAGCGGCACCAATATTATGAGACGATCGCGGGCGGCTCGGGGGCGGGTCTTGACCATGACGGGACCAGCGCGGTGCAGACGCACATGACCAACAGCCGCCTGACCGATCCCGAGATCCTGGAGACCCGGCTGCCGGTGCGGCTGGACGAGTTCGCGATCCGCCGCGGCTCGGGCGGGGACGGCGTGCACAAGGGCGGCGACGGCGTCGTCCGCGCCGTCACCTTTCTCGAGCCGATGCGCGCCAACATCCTCGCCAACCGCCGCCGCGTGCCGCCGCGCGGCATCCTGGGCGGCGGCGACGCGGCGCCCGGCCGCAACTGGGTCGAGCGCGCCGATGGATTGCGCGAGGCGCTGAGCGCGACGGCGTCCGCCGATGTCCAGCCGGGCGACCGGTTCGTGATCGAAACGCCCGGCGGGGGCGGGTTCGGGGTGAAACTCTCCTCGCCTGCATTTGCAGGGGAGGGGGACCAGCGAAGCTGGTGGAGGGGTCTTGCGAAGGCCCCTCCGTCAGCCCTGCGGGCTGCCACCTCCCCTCGGAATCGAGGGGAGGAAAAATGAGTTACTGGCCCCTCCTCGGCATCGCGCTCGTCGTTCTCGGCTTCGCGCTGCGGTTCAACCCGCTGCTGGTCGTCGCGGTGGCGGCGATCGCGACCGGGCTGCTCGGCGGGATGGATTTCCCGAAAGTGCTCGCGACGCTCGGCAAGGGCTTTAACGACAATCGCTACGTGACGATCACCTACATCGTGCTCCCCGTCATCGGCATCCTCGAACGTTATGGGCTGCAGCAGCGCGCGCGGGCGCTGATCGGGCGAATGCGCCGGGCGACCACGGGCCGGCTGCTGATTGCCTA
>DASTID010000091.1:0-2419 GCA_035717905.1 Sphingomicrobium sp.
GAGGCGCCCGCCAACGGCACGTCGCCGCGTCCGGGCTGGACGATCAGTAGGACTCCGGCGAACCCCGCCGCGACCGCGCCCCAGCGCCACTTGCCGGTCGGCTCGCCGAGAACGAGCGCGGCGAGGACGACCGAGAAGATCGGGACCGAAAAGCCGATGGTCGTCGCTTCCGCGAGCGGCAGCAGGATGAAGGCGAGGAAATTGAGCGCCATGGCCGCCACGCCGAGCGCCATCCGCCCGACATGGGCCCACACCCGCCGCGTCCGCAGCGAGCCGAAGCCCGGTCCGAGCGCGACGAGGCCGGTCGCGCACAGCGCCGACCCGCACTGGCGATAGAACAGGCTCTCGGCGACATTGACCCCGCGTGTCGCGACAAGCTTCACCAGCGCGAACATCACCGCCAGCAGCAGCGCCGTTACCAGCCGGAGCGCGATCCCGGCGAGCGGCCGCTGATCCGCCGGGCGGTCGGTGTCGAGCTCCATTCGATCGTCATTGCGAGGAGCGCAGCAACGAAGCAATCCCAGGAAATTGGTTCGTGAAATCCTACTTCGGTTCTGGCGGAGCCACGTACGGCTTGAACGCGCCGCCCGGCACGGCCGAGGCGACCGGGCTTTCGAACCCGTCCTTGCTCACCGACGAGACCCCGAACACCCAGTCGTCGACGCGGATGTGGGGCAGCGCGAGCTTGCACTCCGCCGAGCAGACCGCGGGATCCGCCCCACGCGCGACCTGCCATTGGTTTGCATCGGTCCGCCGCCACCAGACCTTGTAAGAGGCGGCGCTCGGCACCGGCGCCCAGGTCAAAGTCGTGTCCGTGCTCACCGCGCCCTCGACCGTCGGCGCGGGCGGCGGCGGAGCGCTGGCGATGGCGGCGAGCGCGGCGACGTTCAGCTTGGTCATCTTGGCGAGGTACGGGAAATCGACATGGTCGATCGTGTCGCCGTACTTGATCCCGTTCTCGGTCCTCAAATCCTGGTGCTGCCAGTTGTAATTCTCGATCGCGACGTTGAGCCGCGCCGCGGGATAGCCGAGCTCGAGGAACGGAATATGGTCGCCACCGCGGCCGAAGCGGTCGGTGCGCCAGATCTGGCGCAGGTCGAGGCCGATCTTCAGCCGGTCGGCGAGGCTGTCGAGATAGCGCGAGATGTTGCGCGACGGCGCGTCGTTCTCGCCCCCGAGGCTGTGGGTTTTCGCCGCCAGTTCGTCCTGGCCCTGCGAGCGCGGCCCTTCGGAGAGCACGCGCGCGTGTGTCGAATCGCACACGCCGTCGGATGAGCAGCTGTTGCCGATGATGTCGTTGTTGATGTCGGTGACGACGTTCCACCCCTGCGCCTTGGCGTAGTTCGCGAGGACCTTAGCGCCGTAGAGCCCCTGCTCCTCGCCCGACAGCGCGGCATAAACGATCGTGCCGGGGAACTTGTGCTTCGACAGCACCCGCGCCGCCTCGATCACCGCGGCGGTGCCCGACCCGTCGTCGTTCGCGCCCGGCGCATCGGACGTGAAGTTCATCACGTCGGTCACCCGGCTGTCGATGTGGCCGGTGACGATGACGACGTCGTTCGGCCGCTCGGTCCCGCGCTGGATCGCGACCATGTCGCACACCGCGGTCGGGTTGGGGATGCGGGTGCCGGTGAACGTCTCGCACGGCCGCACCGTCTCCAGCCCGAAGCTTTCGAATTGCCCCTTGGTCCAGTTCAGCGCCGCGCCGATGCCGCGCTTGGGATCGGTCTGGGAGGACAAGGTATGGCGCGTGCCGAAGCCGACCAGCGTCTCGATCGTGTGGCGCAGCTGCGCCTGGCTGACCGGCTGAACGATCGCCCGCAGCTTCGCGTCAACCGACGGGGGCGGCGCCGCGCCGATCAGCATGGCGCACGAAATGGCGGCGACTTTACGCATGTTCGACTCTCCCCTTGCTTGCTCCGGCAACTGGCATTTACGGCCTCGCGGGTCTAGGGGACCGCCAACCCCAAACCGGCACAAACGAGGACGCGCATCCATGCTTCGCAGCATCGACCATTTCATCGGCGGCTCCACTTTCGCTTCGGGCGAGCGGCAGGGCGAGGTGTTCGACCCCAACCAGGGCGAGGTCCAGGCGCACGTCCGCTTCGGCACCGCGGCAGACCTCCAGAAAGCGGTCGACGCCGCCAATGCCGCTCAGCCGGGCTGGGCGACGACCAACCCGCAGCGGCGCGCGCGCGTCATGTTCAGGTTCCGCGAGCTGGTCGAGAAGCACATGGACGAGCTCGCCGAGCTGCTGTCGAGCGAGCACGGCAAGGTGCTCGCCGACGCCCGCGGCGACGTCCAGCGCGGGCTCGAGGTGATCGAATATTGCTGCGGCATCCCGCAGGCGCTGAAGGGCGAATACACCCAGGGCGCCGGCCCCGGGATCGACGTCTATTCGCTGCGCCAGCCGCTCGGC
>DASTID010000092.1:0-5971 GCA_035717905.1 Sphingomicrobium sp.
TCGCCGGGACGTGCTGGTCGGCCGCGATCTTGCCGTAGCCGATGATGGCGATCGGGATCGGCCGCATCAGCCCGCGACTCCGGCGACATAGGCGCGGGCTTTTTCGGCGGTCTCCGCCGCCGACTGGCCGGGCTTGTAGAGCCCCGAGCCGAGCCCGAAGCCGGCGGCGCCAACATCGCGCCACGGCCGCATATTGTCGGGCTTTACGCCGCCGACGACGATCACCGGCACATCGCTGGGCAGTACCGCGCGCTGCGCCTTGAGCACCGAGGGGCTCGCGCCCTCGGCCGGAAACAGCTTGAGCCCGTGCGCCCCGGCCTGGAGCGCCGCTAAGGCTTCGGACGGCGTGAAATAGCCGGGGCAGGACACCAGTCCGGCACCGGCGGCTGCGGCGATCACGGCCGTGTCGGTGTTGGGAGAGACGATGATTCCCCCACCCGCGTCCTTCACCCGCGCCACGTCCGCGGCGCTGAGCACCGTGCCCGCCCCGACCAGCGCCCGCTCGCCCAGGCGCCGCGCGAGCAGGCCGATGCTGTCGAGCGGGTCGGGCGAGTTCAGCGGCACTTCGATGATGCGGATTCCGGCATCGAAGATGGCATCGCCGATCGCCTCGGCTTCGCCGGGCGTGATGCCGCGAATGATCGCGATCAGCGGGCACTCGGCTAGGCGCTCGCGCAACAGGTCGGACGGGGTCACGTCAGATGGTCTCCGCTATTCGGGCTATGCCGGAGAGAAAGCATTGCTCGCCGTCGAGTTCATTCGTGGCCACTCCCGCCTCCGCCAGCGCCGCCGCATAGAGCGCGGTCAGCTCGGGGCGGCCCATCACCGTCACCGTCGCGCCCCGCCGCTCGCCGAGGCCGATCCGAACGTCGGAGCCGATCAGCAGCCCGCTCGCGTAAGCGCCAGCTTGCTCGCGCGGCGCCTGACCGAGCAGCACCCGCGCGCGGATCGAGAACAATTCGGCGGCGACGTCGGCTTGTTCGAGCCCGTGGCGCGCGCCGGCTCGAAATGGCTCGTTCGGCGACACCTCGGCCTGGAGCAAATCGGCGAGGATGCTGTGCTCCTTGAGCAAGTTGAACAGCTCGCCGGTCATCACGGTGCGGAAGCTGGCGATCCTGCCGCCGGCGACCTCGACCCATTTGTTGTGGGTGCCCGGATGACAGACCAGCGAATCCACGGGAATCGCCCCGGATGCGACCGCGCCGATCAGCTGCACTTCCTCGCCGCGCATGACGTCGGCGCGCCCGTCGCCGACGAAGCAGACGCCGGGCACGATCGCCTCGCGCTCGCCCGGCCACACCAGCCGCGGGGCGATCTCGTCGATCCCCGCGGGGCAGGGCGCATAAGGGGCCTCGACCCAGCCGCGGTTGGAGCCGATCATCCCGGCGAGCAGCAGCGGCTTGTCGCCGAGCCGCCGACGGACCTCGGCGACGGCCTCGGGAAAGCCGCCCGCGGCGACGGCCATGATGCCCTGGTCATCCTCGAACTCGCCGCCGCAGGCCCCCGAAGAGTCGATCAGGTAGGCGCGGCGGTTGGTCGTCCCCCAATCGACCGCGATGAAGCCGTCCGTCCAGCGCATGCGTCCCGCCATTCCCGATAAACTGGAGCCGCGCCAGTTGGCTCCCCGGTTTTCTTTTGGGGCGAGCGGGCTATCCCGGCGAGCCATGGCCGCCGACTCGATCCACTGCGTCGCCGACGTCCGCGCCTTGCTCGGCGAGGGGCCGGTGTGGGTCGCGCGCGAGGCCGCGCTCTACTGGCTCGACATCAAGGGCGGCAAAATTTTCCGGCTCGACGACAGCGGCGAGCGGCGCGAATGGCCGACGCCGTTCTGGGTCTGCTCGCTGGCTCCGCGGGCGGGCGGCGGCTTCGTCGGCGGCACCGCCGAGGGCGTGGCGCTGATCGACCTCGAATCCGCGCGGTTCGAGATCGTCGCCCGGCCGGAGCCGCAACTCCCGGACAACCGCTTCAACGACGGCAAGGTCGATCGCACAGGGCGGTTCTGGGCGGGCACGATGGACAATCGCGAACAGGAGGCGAGCGGCACGCTGTATCGTTTCGCCGCGGACCTCGACTGGGTCGCGATCGACAGCGGCTACAAGGTCACCAACGGGCCCGCCTTCAGCCCCGACGGCACGCGCATGTACCACAATGATTCGGGGCGCGGCGTCACCTACGCGTTCGACGTCGACCCCGAGGGCAACGCCGGCAACCGCCGCGTCTTCCATCGGTTCGACGAAGGCGACGGCTCGCCCGACGGCATGACGGTCGATGCCGAAGGCTGTTTGTGGATCGCCTTCTGGGACGGCTGGTGCGTCCGCCGCTTTTCGCCCGGCGGCGAGCTGCTCGAGACGGTCGAGCTGCCGGTCGCGCGGCCGACCAGCTGCGCGTTCGGCGGGCCAGATTTCGACCGGCTTTATGTGACCTCGGCGAGCATCGGCCTCGACCAGGATGCGCTCGAAATGCAACCAAAAGCCGGGGGGTTGTTTATGTTCAGGCCGGGGGTGCAGGGATTGGCGGAAGTCCCGTTTGCGGGCTGAGGGACACGCGGGAGACTGAGTCATCGCCAACTTCATGTTCGCGACGGGTATCGAAAACAGCTACCCGACCATCGATCACGGCAAGACCCGAATCGACGAGATGGAGGTCTGCGGCCATTACGAGCGCTGGCGCGAGGATTTCGACTGCGTCCAGGAAATCGGCATCAACTTCCTGCGCTACGGGCCGCCGATCCACCGCACCTATCTCGGACTCAACAAATATGACTGGGACTTCGCCGACCAGACCTTCGCCGAGCTGAAACGCCGCGAGATCACGCCGATCGTCGACCTCTGCCACTTCGGCATTCCCGACTGGCTGGGCAATTTCCAGAATCCCGATTTCCCGCGGCTGTTCGCCGAATATGCCGGCGCCTTTGCCGAGCGCTTCCCCTGGGTCCAGCTCTACACCCCGATCAACGAGATGTTCATCTGCGCGGTCTTCTCGGCGAAATACGGCTGGTGGAACGAGCAGAAGAAGGACGACAAGAGCTTCGTCACGGCGCTGAAGCACCTCGTCAAAGCCAATGTGATGGGGATGATCGAGATTTTGAAGCGCCGCCACGACGCGATCTTCATCCAGTCGGAATCGACCGAATATTATCACGCCGACTCGCCCGCCGCGATCGGCCGGGCCGAGGTCCTGAACCAGATGCGGTTTCTCAGCCTCGACCTCAACTACGGGCGCCGGGTCGAAAGCGGCATGTACCAGTTCCTGCTCGACAACGGCATGACCCGCGAGGAATATGCCTGGTTCCTCGAGCACCGGCTCAAGCAGCACTGCATCCTCGGCAACGATTATTACCAGTTGAACGAGCACCGCGTGTTCGCCGACGGCCACACGGTCTCGGCCGGCGAGACCTTCGGCTACTGCGAGATCACGCGCCAATATTACAACCGCTACCGCCTGCCGGTGATGCACACCGAGACCAACCTGTGGGAGGGGCCGCACGGCGACGAGGCGGTCAAATGGCTGTGGAAGGAATGGGCCAACGTGCTGCGGCTGAGGAACGTCGGCATCCCGACCGTCGGCTTCACCTGGTACAGCCTGACCGACCAGGTCGACTGGGACACCGCGCTGCGCGAGCAGAACGGCAACGTCAACCCGCTCGGCCTGTTCGATCTCGACCGCAAGATGCGCAACGTCGGCAAGGCCTACAAGCAGCTGATCGCCGACTGGCGGAACGTCTTGCCGGCGTCGAGCGTGTGCCTGGTGGTGCCGATCAAGCGGGTCACCGACCATGACGAGCACGACGCGGCCGGCCGCGACCTCGACGAGACTCGGCTGGCGGGCGAGTGAGCCGGCGGTGAGCGAGCACAAGATCGCCCGGATCGAGACGTTCTACGCGCCGCCGCGCTGGCTGTTCGTGCGGGTCGAGAGCGATGCCGGCGCGGTCGGCTGGGGCGAAGCCAGCCTCGAGGGCTGGGCCGAGGCGGTCGACGGCGTGTTCGAAGCGTTCCGCGACCGGTTCATCGGCGCCGACGCCTTCCGCATCGAGGACATCTGGCAGGTCGGCTATCGCGGCGGCTTCTACCGCGGCGGGCCGGTGCTGATGTCGGCGCTGTCGGGCTTCGAGCAGGCGCTGTGGGATTTGAAGGGCCGGGTGCTCGGCCTGCCGGTGTGGGAGATGCTCGGCGGCAAGGTGCGCGACAAGGTCCGCTGCTACGCCTGGATCGGCGGCGACCGCCCGCACGAAATCGGCGAGGCCGCCGAAGCGCGGCGCAAGCAGGGCTTCACCGCGGTCAAGATGAACGCGACCGCCGAACTCGACTGGATCGGCACGCCCAAGCTGTTCGACGACGTGATCAAGCGGGTCGAGGCGGCGCAGGCGCAGGACATGGACGTCGGCCTCGATTTCCACGGCCGCGTGCACAAGCCGCTCGCCAAGCAGCTCGCCAAGGTGCTCGAACCGATGGGGCTCCTGTTCATCGAGGAGCCACTGCTGTCGGAGAACCTCGAGGGGCTGCAGCAGATCGCCGAGCTGGTCTCGACCCCGATCGCGCTCGGCGAGCGGCTTTACACCCGCTGGGACTTCAAACCGTTCTTCGCGATGGGCGCTGTCGACATCATCCAGCCCGATCTCAGCCACGCCGGCGGAATCCTCGAGGTGCGCAAGATCGCGGCGATGGCCGAGGCCTATGACGTCGCGCTGGCGCCGCACTGCCCGCTCGGGCCTCTAGCGCTCGCCGCCTGCCTGCAGATCGCCGGCTGCACGCCCAACCACGCGATCCAGGAGATCAGCCTCGGCATCCATTACAATACCGGCGGCCACGACCTCTTGAATTTCTGTACCGACAAAGAGGTGCTGAGCCCGGTCGACGGCTATGTGCCGGTTCCCGAGGGGCCGGGGCTCGGCGTCGACATCGACGAGGCCGCGGTGCGCGAGGCCGACAAGCACCGGCACCGCTGGCGCAACCCCATCTGGCGCACCAAGGACGGCAGCTTCGCCGAGTGGTGAGACGGCCAGGGACAGTCCCCGAGGGGACTGTCCCTCAATTGTTCAATGGCACTTGAAGCGGTCGAACGGCTCCAGGCAGGCGTTGCACCGCCATTGCGCCTTGCACGGCGTCGAGCCGAAGCGGCTAACCTCGACGGTGTCGGCCGAGCCGCATTGGGGGCACTCGGCGGTGGCGGACGGCGAGGGCGGCGCGATGCCATAGGCCTTGAGCCGCGCGCGGCCGCGCTCGCTGATCCACTCGGTGGTCCACGGCGGGAACAGCTGGCGCTCGATGTGGACGTCGCGATAGCCGGCGGCGTCGAGCGCGTCGCGGATCAGCCCCTCGATCGCGACCGTCGCCGGGCAGCCGGTGTAGGTCGGCGTGATTCGCACGCGCGCGGGGTCCGTCGCGAAGCCGCGGACGATGCCGAGGTCGGTGATCGACAGCGCCGGAATCTCCGGGTCGGGCACCGTGTCGAGCACGGCCATGATCGCCGCCTCGTCGAGCTGTCTGACCGCCGTCGCCATGACGGTAATTTACACCCGTTCGAGCGCGAGCGCGATTCCCTGGCCAACGCCGATGCACATGGTGGCGAGGGCGCGCTTGCCGCCGGTCCGCTGAAGCTCCTCGGTCGCGGTGAGCGCGAGGCGCGCGCCCGACATTCCGAGCGGGTGGCCGAGCGCGATTGCACCGCCGTTGGGATTTACTCGGCGGTCCTCGTCGGGAAGGCCGAGCTGGCGCAGCACCGCCAGCCCCTGCGCGGCGAAGGCCTCGTTCAATTCGATCACGTCGAAGTCGCCGATCCTGAGGCCGAGCCGCGCCATCAATTTCTCGCTCGCCGGCGCGGGGCCGATGCCCATGATCCGCGGCGGCACCCCGGCGACGGCCGCGCCAAGCACACGAGCCTTGGGAGTGAGGCCGTTGCGCTTCGCCGCCTCTTCGGACGCGACGATGATGGCCGCCGCGCCGTCGTTGACGCCTGACGCATTGCCGGCCGT
>DASTID010000093.1:0-9988 GCA_035717905.1 Sphingomicrobium sp.
ACCGGCCGCTCGAAAGCCGACGCCCCCGAGATCGACGGCGAAGTCCATTTGCGCGATGCCGGCGGGCTCGCTCCTGGGGACATCGTCATCGCCCGCGTCGAGGACGCCGACGAACACGACCTCTACGGCGTCCCCCTCCAGCTCAATTGAAGATTTTGCCCTTCGCGTCTTCGTAAAGTTTCTGCGGGTCGTAGCCGATGCCGTTCTTGAACACGGCGCCGAGCTTGCGGATGTCGCTGATGTTCTGATCGGGCTTGCCGTCGACCAGCAGGAAGTCCGCGCGCTTCCCGACCTCGAGGGAGCCGACCGTATCGCCCCGGTGAATGGCGCGCGCGCCGTCGATCGTGGCAGCCTTCAAAACCTCCATCGGCGTCAAGCCGGCCGCCACGAGCGTTTCCATCTCCTTCGGCCCGCCGGCTCCGGAGACCAGCCACTGATCCGTGCCGACCAGCAGCGTGCCGCCCATCTTGTGATAGCGAATCGCTGTCGCCGCCTGGAAGGCGATGCCCTTTTTCTCGACGGCCGCACTGTAGCCGGAAAAATGCGTGCACGAGATTGGCGCCTCGGTCACCGCCCCGGGGCGCGACAGCAACGCAAGCTCACGCGCCGGCGGCGGCACAATCGGGTTACAAAGATATTGCTCGCGCACTGCCAGCGTCGGAGTAATCGCCACCTTGTGCGCAAGCAGTGTCGCGAACAGCTTGCCGACTTCTGGGCCGTTCGGATCGAGCTTCGCCATCTGCGTCAGCATCTCACCTTGCCGTTGCGTCTTCGGACAGGATTTTTCGTCCGCCCCCGGAACCAGATCGTAGGATGCGATCACGCCATGCTCGAGCGTTTCGAGGCCGAGGCGCGCCGCCGTCGCGGCATGCGTCCCGCAGAGGTGTCCGGCGATCCCCATATGGCGCGCTTTCGCCTCGGCGATCGCCCCGGCGGCGACGTCCGGCGTCGCGTCGAAGAACAACTTGATGGAGGTTGCGCCGCGATCCGCCCAATAGGCCACTTCGCGGCGCGCTGCCGCGGCGTCGGCGATGCTCGGCAACGTTTCGATCGGGTCCTTTGGTCCTTCGATGTAGATCGAGACATCGAGATCGGAGCCGGGAATCTTCCCTCCGTCGATCTGCCGCTTCAGCGCGAGGTCACCTTCGAGATCGACGCCCCCTGCGGTACGCGCCGTCGTCGTCCCGTAAGCGAGCATCGCCTGCGGCACGTAGGGATTTGCGAAAAACGCCGGCCGCTCGCCGACCTGGATTGCTGTCATGAGGTGCTCGTGCACCGTGATCAGGCCTGGCATCAGCGTTTGGCCATGCGCGTCGATGATTTTGGCCCCCGCAGGCGCGGCGATCGTCCCCCCGACCGCGGCAATGCGCCCGTCGCGCACCAGCATGTCCTGGTGCTCGGCCGCTTGCCAATGAACTCCATCGAGCAGGCGCGCATCCTTGATCAGGATTACCCGCTGATCCGCGGTCACGAACGCCTTCACCGTCTTGTTGAACGCGTCGGCGCGTTGCGCGGCAGCCTCTGTCGACAGCAGCAGGGCAAGCGCGAATGCCGCGCAGCCAACAAACCTAGCTACCGCAACCATATCTCCCCCCGTTCATGGAGTTCTGATGAGGCAACGCTATCACGCGCGGCGGGCTGCACAAGGTTCACCCCATGCAACCGCGGCTCGCGCCGCCGTGCCCTTTCGCGACCCCTGACGTCGCCGAACATTCTAGCTAATGACGTCCGAAAATGTGCAACCTCTACACCCAGACCAAGTCAGTCGACGAGATCGCGCGCGTCTTTCGCGACCTGCAGATGCCGCTCGGCTTTCCCGAGGGCGTGCCCAACCTGCAGAGCGGCGACAAGTGCATCACCGATCCGGCGCCGATCGTCCGCGCGTCGGCCGCCGCGCCGGGTAGCTATGAGCTCGTCGTCCGGCGCTGGAGCTGGCCCGGCGCGGGCGGCAAGCCGGTCTATAATTTTCGCTCCGACGGCCGCGAATTCTCCTCCGACCGGGTGCTGGTGCCGATCGACGGCTTCTACGAGTTCACCAAGCCCAGCGACCCCAAGGTCAAGCGCAAGGACCGCTGGCTGTTCTCCGCCGCCGACGGCGCGCCGCTCGGAATCGCGGGAATCGTCCGATCGACGCCGGACGGCGAAGCGTTCACCCTGCTGACCACGACGCCGGGACCCGATGTCGTCCCCTATCACGGCCGCCAGGTCGCGCTGCTTCGGCCGGAGCAGTGGCGCGCGTGGCTGGATCACACGGCGTCGGCGCACGAGCTGCTCGGCCCGTCGCCGGCGGGCACGCTCGCGGTCGCGCCGGCGCCGCGCTGAGCGTTGCGCCGGGCGGACGGTCCGCTAAGGCCGCTCCCATGACCGATTTCGCATCGCTGCTGGCCCCCGACCGCGGCCAGCCCGCCCGCCCGATCCACCTCGTCGACAAGGAAAGTTTCGCCGACTGGATCAAGGCCCGGCCGGCGGAAGACCGCGCGCTGATCGAGGCGCACCGCTTCGACGCCAAGACCGAGCACGCGTTCGCTCTGCTTCCGCGCGGCGGCGATTTCGAGGTGGTGAGCGCGGTCAAGGATTGCGCGGCTCTGTCGCCCTGGTGCCTCGCCAAGCTCGCCGCGAGCCTGCCCGAAGGGACGTACCGGCTCGCATCCGGCGAGCCGGGCAAGGCGGCGCTCGGCTGGCTGCTCGCCCAGCACCGGTTCGACGACTACCGGTCGAAGATCGAGGAGCCGGAGCGCGGTCCGCGCGTGCTCGTCACCGGCGAGGCGGCGCGGATCGAGCCGGCGGTGCGGCTCGCCGAAGCGACCGCCTTGGTCCGCGACCTGGTCAACCGGCCGGCGGCCGACCTCGGCCCCGCCGAAATCGAGCAGGTGGCGCGCGATACGGCGAAAGAGCTTGCCGCGAAGGTGACGGTCACCGCCGGCAAGGACCTTGCCGACAATTATCCGCTCATCGCCGCAGTCGGCGGCGCGGCGACTCAGGAGCGCGCGCCGCGCCTGATCGAGCTCGAATGGGGCAGGCCCGGCGACCCGCGCGTCGCCATCGTCGGCAAGGGCGTGTGCTTCGACAGCGGCGGCCTCGACCTCAAACAGCCCGGCGGGATGCGGCTGATGAAAAAGGACATGGGCGGCGCGGCGCACGCGCTGGCGCTCGCCCGGCTGGTCATCGCCGAGCGCCTCCCCGTCCACCTCCACCTGCTGATCCCGGCGGTCGAGAACGCCGTGTCGGGCGCGGCCTACCGGCCCGGCGACATCGTCCAGTCGCGCAAGGGCCTGTTCGTAGAGATCGACAATACCGATGCCGAGGGGCGGCTGATCCTCGCCGACGCGCTGGCCAGGGCGGTCGAGGGCAAGCCCAAGCTGATCGTCGACTTCGCGACCCTGACCGGCGCGGCGCGGGTCGCGCTCGGTCCCGATCTGCCCGCCTTGTTCGCCAATGACGACGAGCTTGCTTCCGCCGCGGAGCAGGCCGCGCGCGACGTCGAGGACCCGCTTTGGCGGATGCCGCTGTGGGGCGCCTATGACGAGATGCTGAAAAGCGACATCGCGGATTTCGCCAATGCGTCGAGCACGCCAATGGCCGGGTGCATCACCGCGGCGCTGTTCCTGAAGCGCTTCGTCCCCGACGAAATCCCGTGGGCGCATCTGGACACCTACGCTTGGCGCGACCAGCCGAAACCGGGCCGTCCCAAGGGTGGCGACGCGCTCGGCCTGAGGGCGATGTTCGCCGCGCTCGAGCGCCGTTATCGCCCCGCCTGACGCGCGCGTTCGCGCGAAAATGCCGCTTTTCTCGTCACTCCGCTGCAACATTTCGCGCCCTTGCCGGTTTAGAATCGACACCAAGCGGCACGGGACGGAGACGAGCAGTCATGGGCGAAGTTTCGCTATCGGGCTGGATGAAGGCGCTGATCGCCTACGTCCGTTCGGGCGAGCCCGACCTCACCAACCGCCAGATGGCGCTGCTGATGCTGGTCTATCTCACCCCCGGTCCCCACACCGTTCGCGGCCTCGCGCGCGTGCTCGGCGTCTCCAAGCCGGTGGTCACGCGCGCCTTGAACACGCTCGGGGCCCTTGGCTATCTCCGCCGCGAGCGGGACCAGGACGACCGGCGCAACGTGTTCGTCGTGCGCACCAACAACGGGGCGGAATTTCTTGAAGGCTTCAAGGGCAACCTCCGGGAGGGCGACGCCGGCTCCGCGGCGCACCGGCCGATCATCGGCCAGGCCCCGGCCTACGCCCACCAGCGCTGAGAGCTTCGCGCTCACCGGGCCGTCCGAGCAGCCCGACCCCCGCTTTCACGCCTATCGCCGGGACCTCGCCGACGTCGCGCTCGCAAGCCGCGTGATCGCCTCCCATTATGCCGAGCCGGTGGGGCGCGAGCTCGACGCGGCGGCGCCGCTGCGCGCGGCGCCGTCGAACGATGCGGAGGCGGTCGGCGAGCTCGCCGCCGGCGAGCCGTTCATGCTGCTCGACGACAGCGGCGGCTGGGCGTGGGGCTATGCGGGGCGCGAGCGCCGCGTCGGATATGTCCGCTCCGACGCGCTCGGCGGCTGAATTTCAGGAAAGAACCGCGGCCTGCAGCCAGATCAGCTCGTAGACGCTGCTGACGACCAGAACGCCGATGACCGCGATCAGCGCCCAGTCGCGCGCCGGCTTTTTCGGCCGGCGGCTGGGGAACAGCAGCCACCCGGCAAGCGCGGTCAGCACCAGCGTGCCGATCGAGCTGTTACGCAGGAAAATGACCACGGTGGTGCGCACGTGCTCCGGCCCGTCGGCAATCCGCGTGCCGTGCGGGCTCATCCACATCGCCGTCGCCCAGGCGATCACCGCGGCAAACAGTAGCAGCCCGCCGACGAACATCCGCCCGCGGCCGATCCCGCGGTTGCTCACATCTGTCCCCGCCGGCGGCGCAGCGCATACCATTTGGCGACGTTCGCCTGCTGCTCGGCCAGGGTCTCCGCGAACACGTGGCCGCCGGTGCCGTCGGCGACGAAATAGAGCGCCTTGGTCGGCGCCGGATGGAGCACCGCCGCGACGCTCGCCTTGCCCGGATTGGCGATCGGCCCGTCGGGCAGGCCCGCACGGCGATAGGTGTTGTAGCCGTTCTGCGCGTCGAGCTCTGAACGGCGGATGCGCCGGCCGAGCGGCTTTCCCTTGGTCACGGGATAGATAACGGTCGGGTCGGCATCGAGCTTCATGCCGATGCGCAACCGGTTGCAATAGACGCCGGCGATCAGCGGCCGCTCCGACGCCTTGCCGGTCTCCTTCTCGACGATCGAGGCGAGGATCACGGCCTGCTCCCGGGTCGCGATCGGGCAATCGGTGCTGCGCCTGGGCCAGAGCTCGTCGAGCGCGTCGGTCATCGCCGCCTGCATCCTGTGGACCACCACCGCGCGGCGTTCCCCGCGCTCGTAGCCGTAGCTGTCGGGCAGCACCGATCCTTCCGGGATCGGCGGCACCGGCCCGGTGAGATAGGGATTGGCGGCAAGCTTCTCGGCGATCACGATCGAGGGCATTCCCTCGGTGACCGTGACCAGCCGCTGCACCGGCTTGCCGTGCTGCAGGAGGTCGAGCACCGCCGCCCCGCCCATGCCCTTGGGAATCGCGAATTCGCCGGCCTGGATCGGGTCGCTCGAGCCGAACACCCGCGCCATCGCGCGATAGGTGCGCGCGGTGCCGGGGATCGCTCCTTGCTTCTCAAGCTGGCGAGCGACGCTGCCGACGGTCGCGCCTTCCCTGACGATGATGGTGTTCGGGCCCGGCTTCGGCCCGGACGCAAGCCACAGCAGCCAGAACCCGCCCCCGCCGACGATCAGGCCAAGGATGGCGGCGAGGATGACCGCCCGGCGGAGCATGGGGTTAGTTGACCGACTTCAAGATCAGCGAGGCGTTCGTCCCGCCGAAGCCGAAGCTGTTGTTGAGCACCGCGCGGACCGGCCGCTCCTTGGCCTTGTGCGGAACGAGATCGACGCCCGCCGTGCCTTCGCTCGGATTGTCGAGGTTGAGCGTCGGCGGCACGATCTGGTCGCGCATCGCGAGGATGCAGAAGATGCTCTCGACCGCGCCGGCGCCGCCGAGCAAGTGGCCGATCGCGGACTTGGTCGAGCTCATCGACAGATTGCCGATGGCGTTGCCGAACAGGCGCCGCACCGCGCCGAGCTCGAGCTCGTCACCGAGCGGGGTCGAGGTCCCGTGGGCGTTGATGTAGTCGATGTCCGACGGCTGCAGGCCGGATTTCTTCAACGCCATCTGCATCGCGCGATAGCCGCCCGAGCCTTCCGGATGCGGGGCGGTCACGTGATAGGCGTCGCCCGACAGGCCATAGCCGACCACTTCGGCGTAGATTTTCGCGCCGCGGCGCTTGGCGTGCTCATATTCCTCGAGCACGACGACGCCCGAGCCTTCGCCCATGACGAAGCCGTCGCGGTCCTTGTCGTACGGCCGGCTCGCTTTTTCGGGCTGGTCGTTGAAATTGGTCGACAGTGCGCGCGCCTGGGCGAAGCCGGCGATTCCGATCGGGCAGATGGTCGCCTCCGCGCCGCCCGCGAGCATGACGTCGGCATCGTCGTCGCGGATCATCCGCGCCGCGTCGCCGATCGAGTGCGCCCCGGTCGAGCAGGCGGTGACCACCGCGTGGTTGGGGCCCATCAGGCCATATTTGATCGAGACCTGGCCCGAGATGAGGTTGATCAGCCGCCCGTGGACGAAATGCGGGCTGACCCGGCCCGGGCCCTTCTCGTGGAGCACGATGCTCTCGCTCTCGATCCCGGGCAGGCCGCCGATCCCGGACCCGATGGAGACTCCGGCGCGAAGCCGCGCCTCTTCGTCCATGTCGGTGAGGCCGGCATCCTCGATCGCCTGACCGGCGGCGTCGATGCCGAAGACGATGAACGGGTCGACCTGGCGCTGCGTCTTGTGGTCGACACGCAGCGACGGGTCGAAGCCATAGTCATGGTCCGCGGGCTTGACCTCGCAGGCGATGCGGCACTTCTGGTCGCTGGCGTCGAAATGGGTGATCGGCCCGGCGCCGCTCTTCGCGGCCAGGATGTTCTTCCAGCTGGTCTCGACGTCGCCGCCCAAAGGCGTGACCAGCCCGAGACCCGTCACCACGACACGGCGCATTGCTCAAACTCCCGAAACGAAAAGGCTCAACCCGCGAGGGCTGAGCCTGTGTCCTTCGAGACGCGCCTTCGTCAGCCTTCGGCTGCTCAGTCGCTCCTCAGGATGAGCGGGATTTTCCCCGTTCCGCTCATGCTGAGGAGCCGCTGAGCGAAGTCGAAGCGGCGTCTCGAAGCACGCGCCTCAGCCCTTGTTCTGGTCGATATACTCGATCGCGTCGCGCACCGTGGTGATCTTCTCGGCGGCGTCGTCGGGGATCTCGACCCCGAACTCCTCCTCGAAAGCCATCACCAGCTCGACGATGTCGAGGCTGTCGGCGCCGAGATCGTCGATGAAGCTCGCGTCCTCGGTCACCTTGTCCGGCTCGACGCCGAGGTGTTCGACGACGATCTTCTTCACCCGATCGGCAGTCTCGCTCATGGGTCGCTTCCTCCGTTTTTGCTTTTGCGCTGCCCTAGCGGCGAGGCTGGCGGGCGGCAAGTGGGCCGCCTTGCATTGCGAGCGCGGCGAAGCAATCCAGTGGCGCAATGGATCGCTTCGTCGCCTTCGGATCCTCGCTATGACGAGATTGAATCGCCCCCTCACCCTCGGCGAGGTCGCGATCGCCCGATCGGTGTTCGGCGATGCGATCGATTATGCGAAGGTGCGGCTGATCAAGGGCAAGTGGTGGCCGTTCCAGCCGCGCCGCTCGGCGATGGCGCCGATGGGCAATATCTATTTCCACCCCGACGGCGGCGGATGGTCCGACGATTTCTCGCGCGAGCCTGTGGCGCGCCAGGGCTTCTTCATCCACGAGCTCACCCATGTCTGGCAGGCGCAGGCCAAGGGCAAATTCTACCTGCCGCTAATGCGTCACCCGTTCTGCCACTATCGGTACGGGTTCGAGCCGGGAAAGCCGTTCGAGCGCTACGGGCTCGAGCAGCAGGCGGAGATTGTCCGGCACGCATTCCTGCTCCAGCGCGGCGCGGCGGCGGCCGCGCCGGCCCCGCTCGCGGCGCTGCAACGGCTGCTGCCGTTCGGCGCTTGGACGAACGCAAGCGGCCATTCGCGCGTTGGCGACCCGATGGACGCAGACCAGGAAAGCTTCGCCGAGCTCCGCACCGACTTTTCAGAGGACCGGACCGTGCTCGCCAACGAGCGCACCTTCGCGAGCTGGATGCGGACCGGGCTCGCCTGCATCGGCATCGGGCTCGGCTTCCATGCCCTATTCAATCGCCTCGAGCCGCCGTGGGTGCCGAAAGGCATCGCCACCGCCTTCCTGCTGATCGCGATCTTCATTTTCATCGCGGCGGAGCGGCGGTCGTGCGACGTTCTGCGGCGGCTACACCAGCATCGCGTCAAGAGCCTCGGCCGCTCGCGCATGCAGGCGATCGCGGTGGTCTCGGTGATCGCGGCGCTGGCGCTGGTCGCGGCGATCTGGCTGCTGCCGCTCGCTCCACCTCAGCGCTGAGGGTTTAGCCGGTCCGCCATTCCGCAATGACCTCGCCGCTCTGCGGCCGCTCGATCCACACGCGGTCGAAGCGCGCCGACACGATGCAGCTCGGCGCCCGGTCGACCCCTCGCGCCAGGCAATAGATGACCTTGCGTCCGGTGAGTGCGCGCAGGCGGCCGGCGAGCACGAGGTTGAAGCCTTGCGTCGGCGCCGCGGCGCCTTCGTCGAGCTTGACCACCGCCTGGAACGGGCGGTCGCGGCGGCGCTCGGTGCGCGAGTCGGCGGCGGTGTAGAATTCGGCGATGCCGATCCGCGCCTCGGATGGCTCCTCCGGCGATGCGGCCGGCTCCAACGGCGCGGCGGCTTCGTCGGTTTCGCCGCCAGCGGCCTCGTCAGTCGGCGCAGGCGCCTTCGGGCAGACCGGCTGAAGCAGCCACGGGCGCGCGATCAGGAAGCCCTCGACGGCCTCGACCGGGCGTCCGGCGATCCGCGGAACCACGCCCTTGGCATCGGTCAGCGTCGGGACGGCGCGAACCCTCAGCGTGCGGTCCTCGGCCGAGAAGGACCAGCCGAGCGCGGTCTCGTCGAGCTTCTCGGCGGGCCCGGCGCAGCCGAAGCGGATGCGGATCTCGAACGGACGGCCGTCGAGCTTGCCCTGGGATGCGCTGTCGTCGATCCCGGCTGCGGCGGCGCTCCCGGCGCGGGCGACGAAGCCGAGCAGCGCCGCGCGGTCGATCGGGGGAGTACGAACCGAAAGGGTTCTAGATTCGTCGCTCTGCTGAACCGCATTGGATGGCTGGTTGTGCTCCGGCTCGGCCGGCCGGCACCCGCCCGCCGCCAGCGCCGCGACGAGGAGGAGCGAGGTCCCGGGCCGAAAATAGGGAATCATCGCCAGAACCCATACCATAGGCGGGCGGTTGTGCGAGGGACGAGGCTTGGCCCGACGGCATTTCCGCTCCATGGCCGGCTTGCGCGGACGCTTCGGGGAGTTGTGGACCAGCCGATGAGCTTCGACCAACTGATCACCCTGCTGGTGCTCGCGGCGGTCGTCGCCGGGCTGATCTGGGACCGGTTGCGGGCCGACGTGGTGGCCCTGGCCGGCGCCGCCTTCCTGCTGATGACCGGCGTGGTTCGGCCGGTCGAAGTCCAGGCCGCGTTCGCGAGCCCCGCGATCATCGCGCTCGCCTCATTGTTCGTGATCGCCTACGCGATGGAGCTGTCCGGACTGCTCGACGCCGCGATCCGGCGGGTCGTGCTGCTGTGCCGGCGGATCGGCGGCGCCGGGCTGTGGGTGATCATCGCGGTCGCCGGGGCTGCGTCGGCCTTCCTCAACAACACGCCGATCGTCGTGCTGAGCGCGCCGGTGGTGCGCGACGTCGCCAAGTCGCTCGGCCGCTCGCCGCGCTGCTATCTGATCCCCTTGTCCTATGCGGCGGTG
>DASTID010000094.1:0-11239 GCA_035717905.1 Sphingomicrobium sp.
CTGCGAAATCGCGACCTGCGCGCCCGACCAGGTCCCCGCGCCGATGACGATCGTGCCGAGGTCGAGGTCCTGGATGCTCTCGAGGGTCAGCGGCTTGAGCACCGAAGCCGACACCCGGGCGACCTGCGTGGTCGCCGCGCCGGCGGGCGGCGCGAAGGCGCCGGCGCCGATCAGCACCGCGACTGCTGCCGAGATCCGGCGAAGTGGACCGCGCACGTTCCCCCCTCCGCGCATGGCGGACTTGAGCCGCGGGTTTGAGCCGAAATGGTTGATTTTCGGTCAACCATGACTGGCAAGCCGCCCAAAAAAGAAGGGGCCGCCCGGCCGGGCGACCCCTCCATCGAGCGTCGCGGCTTGCCGCGGCGCCGTCCGTATCGCTTACTGGTAGTCGGCGGTGACCGCGAACTGACCGGTGTAGAGACCGTCGGGAGTCGTGTCGGTCAGCGTGATTTCGCCACCGATCGAGAACTCGACGCCGGCATTGCCCGACGCTCCCAGGGGAACGCTGGTCGGGTAATAGGTCGTGCCCGAACCGTCGCTGGTGCGAAGGATCAGGTCCGGACCGCCGTTGGCGTTGCTCAGCGTCACGTCGGGAGCGCTGACCGTCACGGTCTGATTGTTGGTGCCGATCACCTGATATTTGGCGACCGAGGTGGTGCCCGAGCAGGTCACCTTGGTCGTGTCGCAGGTGAGCGTGCCGTCTTCGGCCAGGCTGACGACCGTCGAGAACGGCGCAGCGCCGCTGAGGACGATGTCGCCCAGATCGAAGTCCTGGGTGCTGCTCAGCTGGAGCGGACGAAGCACCCGCGCGCGGGCGTTCGCGTTCGAGCTGGCATTGACCGCAAAGGCGGGCTCCGCCGTCAGCGCCAGCGCCGCGACCGTCGCCGCCAGCGACGTGATACGAAGGAGTTTGGTCATTCTCTGATTCCCCACTGTTCAACCATGGCGGCTGGCCCGACGGTCGTCCGGTCACCCGTGGCGACGCTATTAACCTTGCCGGCTTACGGCTTTGCTCAAGCACATGGTTAAAGCGCGGTTAGGGTTCTGTCCGAAACGGAGCGGCTTCGCGGAGCTTGCCGCCTTCACAGATATTCGACGGTGATCGGAAGGTCGCCGTGATACGCGCCATCCGAATCGCCGCGGACCTGAAGGTGCCCGCCGAACCGGAACGTCAGCCGGCCCGACGCATCGAGCCGCGGGAACGCGGGAAGGTCGCTCATCACCGCGTCGAGCGTGATCTGTCCGCCGCCGACCGAATAGAGGACGATCCTCGGCGGAAGCTCGATCCTGACCGCGCGGCCGGGCTCGCCGCGGACGACGGCGCTTCCGACCATCACGCGCGGGCTCACCCCGGCCACCGCGCCCTGGACGCTGGCCGACCCGTCGGGCCTGACCAGCACGCCCCCGGCGGCGGCGGTGCTTAGGATCAGCCGGTCGAAGTCGAGGTTGGTCTGGATCTCGAGGCTGACCTGGGCGCTGTTGGTGTCGTCCGGACGCGCGGTCGTGGGCACGTTGCACAAGCGGCATTGCCCGCTCGCCGGCCAAGAACCGGCGGCAGCCGCGGCGAACGCCGCGAGGCTCAGGGCCAGAGGCTTTATGCCGCCCATGGCGCCGGTCTATTGGTCAGAGGCTAAAACAGGGTTAATCGGCGGCTAACTTGCCCTCGACGATAGGCGGTTCCCATGACCGACACCAAATCCGACACGACCAGGCTCAGCGACTCCGAATGGCGTTCGAAGCTGTCGCCCGAACAATATCGAATCCTCCGCGAGGGCGGGACCGAGCCGCCATGGTCGGGCGCGCTCCTTGGCGTGAAGGACCATGGCGAATTCCGCTGCGCGGGGTGCGGCGAGCCCTTGTTCTCCAGCGACACCAAGTTCGAGAGCGGGAGCGGCTGGCCGAGCTTCACCGCGCCGCTCGAGCCCGGGTCCGTGAACGAGCACCGCGACGGCAGCCACGGGATGACCCGCACCGAAGTGCGCTGCGCCCGCTGCGACGGCCATCTCGGCCATGTCTTCCCCGACGGGCCGGGCCCCGAGGGGCTGCGCTATTGCATCAACTCGGGCTCGCTGGCGTTCAAGAAGTCCGACGACGCGTAACCCCTCGGCTATTGTCGCGTCCCCCGCCGCTTTCTATCGCTGTCGCTGAATGGCCCGCTCGCCCTCCGCCTCGGCCGCTTCCGGCCGCTCGACGTTCGCGGCCGTGATGAAGGGCTTCGCTTATGCCGCCCTGCTCGGGCTGCTCGCGCTGATCGTCGCGGTCGCGGTCGCGACCACGTCCCTTCCCAGCTATTCGGAGCTGACCAAGCGTTCCAACCTCGGCCAAATGATCCGCGTCCGCGCCGCCAATGGCGCGGTCCTGGTGGCGCTCGGGCCGAGCTTCGGCAAATGGCTGCCGTACGAGCAAATCCCGCCGGAGATGCGCGCGGCGATGATCTCGACCGAGGACCGGCGGTTCCGCAGCCATATCGGCATCGACCCGCTGGGAATCGGTCGAGCGATCGGCTCCGCGGTGGTCAGGAACCACCGCGTCCGCGCGACCTCGACCATCACTCAGCAGCTCGCGCGCAACATCTTCCTGACCAACAACCGGAGCTTCGGGCGCAAGGTCAAGGAGGCGATCCTCGCGCTCGCGCTCGAGCGGAAGTTCAGCAAGGATCAAATCCTCGAGCTCTATTTGAACCGGGTCTATTTCGGCGGCGGCGCCTACGGCATCGACGCCGCCTCGCGGACATTCTTCGGCCACAGCGCCGACCACCTGAGCCTCGGCGAAGCCGCGATCATCGCCGGCCTGGTCAAGGCGCCGTCCAACTATTCGCCCACGGCCGACATCGAGGCTGCCCGCTCGCGCTCCAACGTGGTCCTCCAGACGATGGTCAAGAACGGCTTCATCACGCCAGCGATGGCGGCCGGGGTGGATCCGGCCGAGGTCCGCATTCAGCAGGCCACCAGGCAGAACAGCGTCCGCTATTTCACCGACTGGGCGGTGCCCCAGCTCGACACCTTGATCGACGAAACGTCCGACCCGATCGACGTCTGGACCACGCTCGATCCGGGGATGCAGGCGGCGGCCGACCGCGCGATCGGGGCCCATGCGCCCGCCGGCGCCCAGGGCGCGCTGGTCGCGATCGACCGCGACGGCGCGGTGCGGGCGATGGTCGGGGGCAAGGATTATGTCGATTCGATCTACAATCGCGCGACCCTGGCCGAGCGCCAGCCGGGTTCGGCGTTCAAGCTGTTCGTCTATCTGACCGCGCTCGAATCAGGGATGAAGCCGACCGACACGATCGTCGACGAGCCGGTGACGATCGACGGCTGGAGCCCACGCAACGCCAACCGCACGAACCTTGGCCCGGTGAGCCTGCGCGAGGCCTTTTCGCGCTCGATCAACACGATCAGCGCCAAGATCGGCGCCCAGCTCGGCTTCTCGACCATCGCCGACATGGCGCGCCGGTTCGGGATCACGACGCCGGTCTCGACCTTCCCGTCGATGGTGCTGGGGACCAGCGACGTGCGGCTGATCGACATGACCCGCGCCTTCGCGTCGGTCGCGAACAAGGGCGTCGCGGTGACGCCTTACGGCATTCGCAAGGTGATCACCGCCGACGGACGCCTGCTCTACCAGCACGAGCAAGGCGACGAGCGGGTGCTGGTCGCGCCGTGGGTCGCGGCCGAGATGACCGACTTGCTGCAATCGGCGGTGCTGAGCGGAACCGGCCGCGCCGCGCAGATCGGCCGGCCGGTCGCGGGCAAGACCGGCACCACGAGCTCCAACAAGGACGGCTGGTTCATCGGCTTTTCGAGCGGGCTGACCACCGGCGTGTGGATGGGCCGCGACGATGCGAAGGCGGTGCGCGGGCTCCAGGGCGGGACCGCGCCGGCGCGCGCGTTCCACGACTTCATGGCGATCGCGGTGGCGCGGCGCCCGGTCGAGCCGTTCGACACGCAGGTGCCGATCCCCGACTGGCAGCTGACGCCGGAAGAGGAGGTGTTCGGCGACACCGCGCTCGACGCCAATGCGATGCAGCCGCTGGTCGACGAGAACGGCATGCCGCTTCCGGGCGGAATTCCCTATGACAACGGCGTGCCGGTGCAGCAGCCGATGGTCCGCCCCGACGGCACCGGCGAGCCGACCCAGCAGTGGCTCGACCAGGTTCTTCCGCCCCAGCAGCAGCAGCAGCAGCTCCCGCAACAACAGCTTCCGCAGCAACCGCAGACGCAGCCGCCGCGAGTCCAGCGGCCGAAGCCGCAGCCGCCCCGGCCGGCCGAGCCGCGCCTAGTCCGGCCGCCCGATTCGTCGCAGCCGCGGTCCGACACGCTTTAGGCTCGCCTTGGCCTCGGCGAGGCCCGGCCCGTAGAGCCGCGCCTCGAGCGCCTTGAACTGTCGGCCGTGATCGAGATGGACGAGGTGCGCGACCTCGTGCGCAACGACGAACCGGCGGGCCTCGGGCGGCGCCATGATCAGCCGCCAGCTCAGCCGGATTCGCGCGGCCGCCGAGCAGCTGCCCCAGCGGCTCCCGGCATCGCCGACCGAGACCGAACGCGCCACTGTCCCCGCGGCATCGGCGAACTCGGCGACCTCGCGCGACATCGTCTCGAGCGCGAGGCGGCGGAGGAAGGCTTCGACCCGCCGCGAGAGCCCCGACTTCGGTCCGCCGCACCGCAGCTCCCGGTCGTGCAGCGTCGGCAGGCGCGGCCACGCCTCGTCCCACGCCAGCGTGCACTCGATGCCGCGGACCGGGAGTGAGGCACCCGGGATGAACGGCTCGGGCGGTAGCGTGCGCCTGATCTGCGCGTCGATCCATGGGCGCTGGTCGAGCGCCCAGGCCAGCGCCGCGCGGCGGCTCGCCCGCCACGGGCAAGTGAGCTTCAGGGTCCCGGTGGCTTCGTCGAACCGGAGCCTGAAGCGCCGCGCATTCCTGACCCGCCGCACCGCGATCGGCAGCGGGAACGCTGCCTCGAGCGCCGCCTCAGAGCGGCCGCTCGACCACATGCCATTCGAGCTCGCCGGCATCCTCCTCGCTGACCGTCCAGCCCCGGGTCGACTGACCCGCCTCGTGCACGGTCTCGCGGCTGCCGGAGATCAGATAGTGCCAATCGAATAGCGGCTTGCCGGCCGCGCGCAGCCGGTAGGCGCAGGTATCGGGAAGCCATTCGAGCCCGTCGACCTTGCCCGGCTCGAGCTTCACGCAGTCCGAGACGCGCTTCATCCGATGCTTGTAGTCGAGGCAGCGGCCATTCCTGCGGTCGAGCAGCTTGCACGCGACGTTGGTCGCATAGAGCACGCCGGTCTCCTCGTCCTCGAGCTTGTGCACGCAGCAACGGCCGCAGCCGTCGCACAGCGCTTCCCACTCGCCGCGGTCGAGCGATGTGAGCGGCTTCTCCCAGAATGGCGCGGCGCAATTCATGACAAGTCCAGCCTTGCTCTGCTATCGCCGCGCTATCAAGTGCGGGTCCCGGGGTAAGCCAGTGAAGATTCTCAACATTCTCATCGCCGCGGTCGGGCTTGGCGCGATCGCCGCGCCGGCTGGTGCGCAATATGTCAACCCGCAGGACAAGTTCGTGCAGGCGGTCAAGGATCGCGACGGCACCAAGGCGATGGAGGCTCTGAACGACAGCCCGACCGGCGTCCTCAACGCCCGCGACGGCGAGGGCAACACGCCGCTGCTTATCGCGATCGCCCGCTCCGACGGCGAATGGACCCCTTTCCTGATCAGCAAGGGCGCCGACGTGAACCTTCCGGGCAAGGGCGGCGACACGCCGCTGATCGCCGCCGCTCGCGTCGGCTATCTCGACGCGGTCGAATGGCTGCTCAAGGCCGGGGCGCAGGTCGACCAGGACAACAGGATGGGCGAGACCCCGCTGATCGTCGCCGTCCAGCAGCGCCAGCTGCCGATCGTCAAGCTGTTGCTCGACGTCGGCGCCAACCCCGACAAGCCCGATTCGGCGGCCGGCTATTCGGCCCGCGATTATGCGACGCGCGACACGCGCTCGCGCCGGCTGCTGCAGATGATCGAGGCGAAAAAGCCCAAGCCGACGAGCGCCGCCGCGCGCTAGTTCGAATCACCCAGCGACGGGTCGATCTGCGCCGACAGCCGCCGCGCGGCGCGGCGCGCGAAATGCAGCAGCTCGGCCTTGCGCCGGGCCGGCGCGAGCGGGCGATGCGCCGCCTCGCGAACGACCGCCGCGTCGTAGCGGTCGGCGACGATCAGCCCCGCCTGCTCGGGCAGATAGCGCTGCTCCTCGAGCAACCGCGCGAGCTGCGGCGGCACCGCCCAGAAGAAGCGATCGCAATAATCGAGATAGTCGAACCATTTGCCGTCGCCGAGCAGGTCGGCCTTGGCGACCTTGATCTCGACGATCGTCAGGCCGCCCTTGGAATCGACCGCCATCAGGTCGGCGCGCCGCCCATTGGGCAGCGGCATTTCGCACACCGCGAACAGGTCCTGGCGGCAGAACAGGCGGGTGACTCCGCGCGCGACCTCGCCGGCGATCGGCGGGGCGTCGGTGAAGCACTGCGATTCGATGCGGGTTGCCATTGGCGGTCAGGTAGAACGAAACGACAACAAAAAGAAAGCGGGCGAGCTTTCGCTCGCCCGCTGCCCGCCCGCGTCCGGAAAAATCTAGCGGTAGAAGATATGGTTGCCGATGGTCGCGACGCGCTTCAGCCGCCAGCCCGGTGACACGTAGCGCGCGTGGAAGAACAAGGCATTGCCGACCGGCGATTCCTTGAGGTCCTGGTCGACGATCTTGGCGATCGCGACGGCCGTCTGCCACTGCCGGTTCGAGTGCGACACGTGGGGCAGCTTGTGGCCGCGAACGAAAGAGAACTGGCCGCGCTGGAACAGCACGCCGCAATAAGACGGCGGGAAGCGGTGGCCCGATTCGGCGCGATTGGCGATGACCTGGCCGACGGCGAGCTGCCCGGCGAGCGGCTCGCCCTTGGATTCGAAGTAGATCCCGGTCGCCAGGCATTCGAGCTCGTGGCTGCCGGCATCGGGCGAGCGCAGTTCGGCGACCATCTCGGACAGAGTCCCGGTCGGCTGCTCCGCGGCGAGTTCGGAATCGGTGGATGAGTCGGAATCCGTGTCCGGGGTCGCCGGCTCATCGGCCGGTTGCGTCAGCTCGGGCTCCTGCGCCAGGTCGAGCAATTGCGGCACCACCACCTTGGGCAGAGTCGCGCTCTCGGCCGGGAGCACGGGCTCCGGCGCGGTGCCGGCGCGGGCCGGCGCAATAGAAGTGGCACTGAGCGCAGCACAAATCAGCAGCGCTGAACGAATCGAAACTGTCATGAAATCCGCAAATATTGCGGTGAACGCCCGAATAGGTTGAGGCTAATTACTCGCGATTACTTCCGCTTTTTGCCCCGAGGGTGTTCCCCGTCTCGCGTGGCACTCCGCCGGTCTTTTGGCCGCGCGGAATGCCCCCCGCTCTTGCTGTCGAGCAGGGTTTCGCCTGCGTATCGGACGGAATCAACCCGCGGAGGTCGTTTCAGCGATGAACCGTTCAGGCTCCGCGATATCCAGTTCGATCGCCCAGCAATCCTCGTCGAAGCGGGTGCGCCGCGCGAGGAAATCCGCAACTTCCGCGGAACTCGCCGATTCGGCGGGACCGGTTGCCTGCCAGCGGTAGCGGCCGTCGAGCTCCAGTACTCGTTCCAGGCAGGCGACATGCCGTCCGCGGCTGGTGACCAGCAGCAGCAGCGATCCGCGCTCCGGATCGCCGCGCCTGAGCACGGTGGCGAAGCCGCCCGACGCCTCGACCCGGCGGGCGATCCCCGACGCCTCGACTTCGGCGGAAAGCCGCGGGGTCACTCGGACGCCCTCGGAACGAAGAATGTCAGGCGGCGTCGCGTTCGTCGGCGCCCATCAGCACCGCGGCCAGCGCGTCGCGGCTGCGCGCCCCGCGCATCTTTTCGAGGATCGGGCCGTGGCGGGTGACGCGGCTGATCGCGGCCAGCGCCTTGAGATGCTCGGCCCCGGCGTCCGGCGGCGACAGCAGCAGGAAGACGAGGTCGACCGGGCGGCCGTCGATCGCCTTGTAGTCGACCGGCTCGGCGAGCCGCGCGAACAGACCGTAGATCTGGCCGAGGCCGTCGATCTTGCCGTGCGGAATGGCGACGCCCTGGCCAAAACCGGTCGAGCCGAGCTGCTCGCGCTCGGCAAGGCTGCCCAGCACGGCCGCAGCGTCGAGCTCGAGCCGGTGCGCCGCGATGTTCGCCAGCTGCTGAAGCAGCGAACGCTTGTTGCCGCCCGGAAGCCCGGTCTTGATCGCGTCGAAGTCGAGGAAGTCGGAAAGCTGCATCAATCCTGCACTCGGTTACTCGCACCGCCAGTCGCACCCTTGGCCGCGCGTTTGAAGATGGTTTCAGTCGGCGTGCGGTTCGACCCAGCCGATATTCCCGTCCTCCCGGCGATAGATCATGTTGAACTCGCCGGTCGCGCTGTTCCTGAACATCAGCGCGTTGGTGTTGCGCAGGTCCATCAGCATCACCGCGTCGGAGACGCTCGAATCGGGGATGTCGACCCGGGTTTCGGCGACGATCGCCGGGAATGACGGCTCCTGGTCCTCGCCATCGGCCGGCGCGGAAAAGACCGTGTAGCCGGCGTTCTCGACGAACGCCGGCGTATCCTCGGCCTTGTGGTCGCGCAGCCGGCTCGCATAGCGGCTCAACTGCTTTTCGATTCGGTCGGCGGCGCCGTTGAACGCCATCTGCGGCTCGCGCGCGCTGTAGGTCGCCTTGAGCACCACGCCCTGTACGACCGGCGCGACGATGTCGCAGGTGAAGTCGCTGTTTGGCCCGCGCCCGAACGTGACGTTGGCGCCGATCGAGCGGGAAAAATATTTCTCGGTGATCTCGGCCATCCGCTGCGCGGCGTGATCGCGCAGGGACTCGCCGGTATCGACTTGATGATTCGCGACCCGGACGTCCACTGACGTGCTCCTTTTTTCGGTCTGCGGCGCCGCTTAGGGCGGCGTCGGACGCGGCGTCAACCGGCCCCGGCGAAGCGCGCCCACAGCGGGTTGACCAACCGTGCGATAAACGCGCGATGCCGCTCGAGTTCCTCTGGCAGCGGCTGATGCGGCCGCGCCGCGCGCGGCTGGCGCACGGTCACCGGCCGCGCGGCGTCGGCGACAACGACCGTGCCGGCATCGGCGACCAGGCCGAGGCCGATCTGCCGCCCGCCGGTGAGCTCGACATAGACCTGCGCGAGCAGCTGCGCGTCGAGCAGGGCGCCGTGCTTGACGCGATGGCTGCGGTCGATCCCGAAGCGCATGCACAAGGCATCGAGGCTGTGCTTGGCTCCGGGGTGCCGCGTCCGCGCGAGCGCGAGAGTGTCGACCATCCGGTGGAAGCCGATCGCCGTCCGGCCGCATTGCTCGAGCTCGAAATTGAGGAAGCCGAAATCGAACGTCGCGTTGTGCGCGACGAGAGGCGAATCCTCGATGAAGTCGAGCAGCTCCTCGACCTTCTCGGAAAAGCGTGGCTTGTCCGACAGGAAGATCGCGGTCAGCCCGTGGACGGCTTCGGCCTCGCCCGGCATGTCGCGCTCGGGGTTGAAATAAGCGTGGAAGTGCCGGCCGGTCTCGACCCGGTTGTAGATTTCGATGCAGCCGATCTCGACCATCCGGTCGCCGCCGAGCGGGCTCAGCCCGGTGGTTTCGGTATCGAAGACGATTTCCCGCACGGCGGAAACTATCGACCCGCGCCAAGCCCGAGACAAGCGAGAATGTCGCGCACCTCGGCTTCAGTTGTGGATAGGTCGGTGCCGGTATCGACCACGAAATCGGCGCGCCGGCGCTTCTCCTCGTCGGGCATCTGCCGGGCGAGGATCGCGGCGAATTTCTCCTCGCTCATTCCCGGCCGGCCAAGCACGCGCTCACGCTGGATGTCGGTGGGCGCCGACACCACGATGACCTTGTCGAATTCCTTCTCGGCGCCGGTCTCGAACAGCAGCGGAACGTCGAACAGAAGCGCTTTCGCGCCGCGTTGCGCGTGGATGAATTGCTCGCGCGCGTCGCGCACGACCGGATGGACGATGCTTTCGAGCAGCGCGAGCTCGGCGGGCTGGTCGAGCACCCTCGCGGCGAGCGCCTCGCGGTCGAGCACGCCATCGGTCACGGTTCCTGGAAAGCGCGCCCCGATGCGCTCGACCAGCGGGCTGCCGGGTGCCTGCATTGCGCGAACTTCGGCGTCGGCGTCGAACAAGGGAATGCCGGCGCGCTCGAACATGCGCGCAACGGTCGTCTTGCCCATGCCGATCGATCCGGTGAGCGCGAGCTTGATCATGAGGCGAGAATCCCGCGCTCGCGAAGCGCTGCCAGCAGCGGGACCAGGGGCATGCCGAGGATCGCGAAATGATTGCCGTCGATCGCGTCGAACAATTGCACGCCGCGGCCTTCGAGCCGGAACACGCCGACGGTATGCCCGACCTCGGGCCATTCGGCGTCGAGATAAGAATCGATGAACGCGTCCGAGAGCGTTCGTACCTGGAGCGCGGCCGTCTCGACATGCGACCAGTCGAGCGATCCGCGGCGGGCGAGCGCGACCGCGCTCGTCAGGCGCATCTCCTTGCCCGAGAAGAAGCGCAAATGCTCGGCCGCTTCGGCGCGGTCCCCGGGCTTGCTGAACAGCCGGCCGGCGCAGCTCACTACGCTGTCGCTGCCGATCGCCCAGTCGCCGGACACGCTGGTCGCCTTGGCGCTCGCCAGCCGCAGCGCGATGTCCGCTGCATCCACGAGCCCGAGCTTGAGCGCGTGCTCATCCACCTCGGGCCTGACCGCGTCATGATCGACGCCCGCGGCTTCGAGCATGTGGCGGCGGATTGCGCTGGTCGAGGCGAGAACGAGAGCCAAAGGACGATCCTGTGGAGAAGGTGCCGCGCAACGCTAGCGCGGACGTGGGGACGCGCTCAATGGCCGGCTTGTCCGCAGCCGCGACAGGATATTCCGGACATTCGTCCACGGGGACGGATTCGGTCCCCAGTCTGTGAATCCCGGGAGCCGATTGCCGCGACTCGCGCCCCTGCCGAGGGTGGGCCCGCCGGCCGGTTGTTGGCAATTCGGGAAGCCGCGCCTAAACCCCGCTGTCCCGCGCCCAACTAACATCATCAATCTTCTTCTAAATATAATAATAAGGGAGAATAGAGGGTGGCCTCGCCGGGTCGCGAAGCTTCGCACACGCCTTCGGAAAAGCCGTTGCTTGCCGTGCTCAGCGGCGAGCGGCGCGACCCGCCGCC
>DASTID010000095.1:0-7891 GCA_035717905.1 Sphingomicrobium sp.
CTCGAGGCCCCAGGCGGGGCCGGTCCCTTCCGCCGCGAGCATGTGGTGCGCCACGCGCGATGCGAGTTCGTTTGCGTCCACGCCCGGTTTCTAACAGCCCCTCTCTCTTGACGGGAGAGGGTTACGGAGCCTTAGCGAGGAACGAGCTTAGGCGAAGTTGGGAGAGGGTGACGCCCGTGGCGGAAGTGCGCCAAGGTGCCCCGCTCCCCAACCCCTCTCCCGCAGAGGGGAGAGGGGCTTTTCGATGGCCTACGGAACAATCCTGTTCGAACCCGGCCCGGTCGCGCGCATCACGCTCAATCGCCCCGAGCGGCTCAACAGCTTCACCGTGCAGATGCACAATGAGCTGCGCGACGCGCTGGCGAGCCTCGGCGATGCGCGGGTCGTCGTGCTCACGGGCGCAGGGCGCGGCTTCTGCGCCGGCCAGGACCTCAACGACCGCGCCGTCGCGCCAGGCGAGACGGTCGATCTCGGCGATACGGTCGAACAATGCTGGAACCCGCTGATCCGCACCCTGACCTCGCTGCCGCAGCCGGTGATCGCGCGCGTCAACGGCGTCGCGGCCGGTGCCGGCGCCAACATCGCGCTGGCGTGCGACATCGTCGTCGCGGCGAAGTCCGCGAAATTCATCCAGAGTTTCTCCGCGATCGGCCTGATCCCCGACAGCGGCGGCACCTGGGCGCTGCCGCGCCTCGTCGGCCAGGCGCGCGCGCTCGGCCTTGCCCTGACCGGCGAGCCGCTGCCCGCCGAAAAGGCCGAGGAATGGGGAATGATCTGGAAAGCCGTCGAGGACGACGCGCTCGACGCCGAGGTCGATGCGATCGCCGACAAGCTCGCGTCGCTGCCGCCGCTCGGCCTCGCCGCGATCAAGGAGATGATCCGCTCGTCGTGGCAATACAGCCTCGACGAGGAGCTCGGCCGCCAGGCCGGCGCGATGAGCCGCCTCGGCTTCACTGAAGACTATCGCGAAGGCGTCGCCGCCTTCCTCGAGAAGCGCGCGCCGACCTTCAAGGGCCGGTGAGTGAATGCAATCGCTCTCGATGGGGCCCAGGCGGAAGCCCTCAACCGGTCTTTATGAGCAGGGACTGTTGCCGTAAGAGCGGTTCGCTGAAACATCAGGCGGGGGTTTTGCGCTGATCTCTCGAGCGGCCGACGTCTTCATTTCGTACAAGGCGGAGGACCGCCGCCGAATCCAGCCGCTGGTGCACGCGCTCCAGGCGGACGGCTATTCCGTCTGGTGGGACCAGCATATCGGCGCAGGCGACGAGTGGCGCCAGACGATCGAGCGGCAGCTCGATGCGGCAAAATGCGTGATCGTTGCCTGGAGCAAGCGTTCGGTCGGACCCGAGGGTCAATTCGTCCGCGACGAAGCCACCCGGGCGCAGGAGCGGCGCGTCTACGTGCCAGTCACAATCGATGCCGTCCGCGTTCCTCTGGGTTTTGGCGAAAGCCAGGCGACGTCCTTGCGCGGCTGGCGGGGCGATCGTTCGGACTCACGATATCAAACGGTGCAATCGGCGGTGCGGCGGATCGCCGGCGAGCCGCGAGCCCCGGCCGTCGCCGTTTCGAAGCGCGGCGTCGACCGGCGCGCGGTTGTGGCCGGAGGAGCGGTCGCGACCGTGGCGGTCGCTGGCATCGGCGCATGGGCACTGCTCAGGCCCGGATCGGCGGACGCGTCGGACAGCATCGCCGTGCTTCCGTTCGCCAATCTGAGCGGCGATCCGGCACAAGCCTATTTCGCCGACGGGATTGCCGGAGAAATCAGAAGTACCCTGACACGAATTGGCGGGCTGAAGGTCGCAGGCAGCACATCGTCCAACGCCGTCCGCAACGATGATGCTCAAACGGCGGCAAGGAAACTCGGAGTCGCCAACATCCTGACCGGAAACGTGCGCCAGACGCCGTCGACGATACGGGTCAGCGCCGAGCTTATCGATGGCGACACAGGGTTGGACAAATGGTCACGGAACTATGACCGCGCCCCCGGCGACGTGATCAGGATTCAAACGGATATCGCCGAGAATGTCGCGCGGGCCCTCGTCGCCGCGCTCAGCGCGAGCGCCAAGAGAGCGCTGGCGGCGGGAGAGACCAGCAACATCGCTGCCCAGACGCTCGTCTTCCAGGCCCGGGACTTGAGCTATCAACTGACTGTTCCGGCGCTCCAGCGCGCCTTGCAACTGCTCGACGAAGCCATTTCGCTCGATGCAAACTATGCCCGTGCCTATGCGATAAAATCTTTCGTGGTCAACAATTTGGCAAGCGCCGAACGTGCACCCTCCGACTTGGCACGGGGCCGAGAGCAGGCGCTGCAGATTGCGAGAACCGCGCTTTCGATCGCACCGAACCTGCCGATCGCGCGCTCAGCGCTGGCGTTCGCATACAGCCTCAATCTGCAGCTGAGCGAATCGCTTCGCGAACACAGGGCCGCGCTTTCGCTCGCCAGCGGCGATCCCGATGTCATCCGCAATTACGGGTGGACCATGAGTGAGATCGTCGGCCGGCCAGCCGACGGGCTGCGGTTTGTCGACGAGGCGCTCGCGCTCGATCCGCTCAACTGGGTCTCGCATCTTGCCCATGCGGATGTGTTGTTCAACGCGCGCCGGTACGGAGCAGCAGTCAACTACTCGCTGAAGCTGAAGCGCGATTCTCCCGACCTGTTCAAATTCGCGGCATTGCTCGGGAAATCGCTCCTGATGCTCGGGCGAACGAACGAGGCGGCACGCGCTTTCGGACAGGTCGGCGATGCGGCCTCGCGGAATCTTGGTGAAGCGCTGCTCGCCGCGAGGACGGGCCACCGCGAGCTTGCCTTGGCCAAGCTCGCAGCCTTGCGGCGGAGCGAGGGAGAAATGGCGAGCTATCGATATGCCCAGATCCATGCGCAGTCAGGCGACACGGACGGTGCGTTCGCGGCGTTGGATCGCGCATTGGAAATTCGCGACTCGGACTTGCTGAAGCTGAAAACGGATCCATTCATCGACCCGCTGCGTCGCGATTCCCGCTGCGCGGCGCTGCTCAGGAGGGTCGGCTTCCCAGCCTGACGCTCGCTTCCCATGAATTGCGGCACTTCAGCCGATTTAGGCCGTGACCAGCTCGGCGAATTTCTTCAGGTCGATATTGCCGCCCGAAACGACGCAAACGATCGGGCCCTCGAGCGCTTCGCCTCTCAGCGCCGCGGCAAGCGACAGCGCGCCGGCGCCCTCGGCGATCGCGCGCGCCTTGTCGGCGATCAGCCGCATCGCGTCGCGCGTCTCGTCGAGCGTCACCGTGACCGCGCCGTCGACCACCGGCTCCATGCGCTGCCACATCCGCTCCGTGACGCTCTGGCCGCCGGCGCCGTCGACGAACGACGCCCGCCAGTCGGGGAATTTGGACGCTTCGCCTCGCGCCAGCGAATACGCGTAAGGCGCGGCCGTCTCGGGCTCGGCGCCGATGACCATCGCGTCAGGCCGCAGCGCCTTGACCGCGCTGCCGACGCCGGTGATCAGCCCGCCGCCGCCGATCGCGGCGATCACCGTGCGCACGTCGGGCAATTCCTCGACGATCTCGAGCCCCATCGTTCCGTGGCCGGCGATGAAATCGTGATTGTCGAACGGGTGGATGAAGGTGCCATCCATGCCCTCGAACGCGTGGGCTTCGGCGGCCAGCCAAGCTTGCTCGTACGACACCGGCACGATGGTCGCGCCGAGAGCGCGCATCCGGTCGAGCTTGGTCTGCGGTGCGGTCTCGATCGCCACCACCGAGCAGCGCACGCCGAACGCGCGCGCGGCATAAGCGACGCCCTGCCCGGCATTGCCGGCGCTGATCGTCCACACGCCGCGCGCGCGCGCCTCGTCGGACAGCTGGGCGACCGCGTTGGTCGCGCCGCGGATCTTGTAGGCGTTGGTCGGCTGAAGGTTCTCGAGCTTGAGATAAATGCCGTCGTCGAACTTGACCAGCGGCGTCCGGAGCGCCGTGCCGGCGATGCGCGCGCGGGCTTCCTCGATATCGCCGAGCGCGATCGGCCGCACCGGTTCGATCATGGCCTTTCCTCCCAACGTCATGCCCCGGCTCGTTCCGCGAACCGCCAGGCGGCCTGCGCCAGCATCGGCACCCGCTTGGCGATCGCCTCCGCGTCGGCGTGAGACGCGGTCCCGTCCCGGACGCGCTTCTTGATGCCCTGGACGATGCCGGCGAGGCGGAACAGATTATACGCGAAATACCAGTCGAGCTGCCCCGCGACCGGCACGCCCGACCGCTCGGCGTAGCGCGCGGCGAGCTGTTCGAGCGTCGGGATGCCGAGCTCGGCGAGGTCGAGCCCGCCGAGCGCCGCGCCGCCATCCGCCGGCAACACCCACTGCATCGCGAGGTAGGAAAAATCCGCGAGCGGGTCGCCGAGCGTCGCAAGCTCCCAATCGAGCACCGCCGTCAAGGTCCCGTCGCCGTCGAACACGACATTGTCGATGCGATAGTCGCCATGGACGACCGCGGTGCGCGATTGGTCGGGCAGCGTTTCGGGAAGGAACGCGATCAGCCGCTCCATCTCGGCCACGAAGTCGGTCTGCGAATCGCGGTACTGGCGGGTCCAGCGCGCGACCTGCCGCTCGAAATAATTGCCGGGCCGGCCGAAGTCCGCCAGCCCGGCGGCCGCCGAATCGATGAGGTGCAGGTCGGCGAGCGTGTCGATCAGCTGCTCGTACATGTGCCGCCGCGTCGCGGGATCGAAGTCGGGCAACGCGCCGTCCGCGTAAGCGCGGCCCACCGCCGGCTCCATCACGTAGAAGATGGCACCGATCACGTCGGGGTCGCTGCACAGGGCGAGCGGACGCGGGACGGGGAAACCGAGCGGGTGAAGCGCGACGAGCAGCCGATATTCGCGCTCGACCGCATGCGCCGACGGCAGCAGCTTCCCGAACGGCTTGCGGCGCAGCACGTAGTCGCCCGACGCCGCGCGCAGCCGGTAGGTCGGGTTCGACTGGCCGGACGGGAACTTGATCAGTTCGAACGGACCGAGGAAGCCTTCGACATTGGCTTGGAGCCAAGCCCCGAGCGCACCCTCGTCGATCGCCTGCCCGCTCACCTTTGCTTCTTATACTCCAGCCGGGCGATCGCTCGGCGGTGCACTTCGTCGGGGCCGTCCGCGAGCCGCAGCGTGCGGATCGACGCGTAGACGCCTGCCAGCCCCGCATCTTCGGAAACACCCGCCGCGCCGAACGCCTGGATCGCGTCGTCGATCACCTTCAGCGCCATCAGCGGCGCGGCGACCTTGATCATTGCGATCTCGCCCTGCGCCGCCTTGCTGCCGGCGCGGTCCATCATGTCCGCCGCCTTGAGGCACAGCAGCCGGGTCATCTCGATGTCGATCCGCGCGTTGGCGACGCGCTCTTCCCACACGCCCTGCTCGGCGATGGTTTTGCCGAAGGCTGTGCGCGACATCAGCCGCTTGACCATCGCCTCGAGCGCCTCCTCGGCGGCGCCGATGGTCCGCATGCAATGGTGGATTCGCCCAGGCCCAAGCCGTCCCTGCGCGATCTCGAACCCCCTGCCCTCGCCGAGCAGCATGTTCGATGCCGGCACGCGCACGTCGTCGAGCGCGATCTCCATATGCCCGTGTGGCGCGTGGTCGTAGCCGAACACCGGCAGGTGGCGCACGATCATGATCCCCGGCGCATCCATCGGGACAAGGATCATCGACTGCTGCCGGTGCAGCTCGGCGTCGGGGTCCGTCTTGCCCATCAGGATCGCGACCTTGCAGCGCGGATCGCCGGCGCCGCTCGACCACCATTTGCGGCCGTTGATCACATAGTCGTCCGCGTCGCGCTGTATGCTGCACTGGATGTTGGTCGCGTCGGACGAGGCGACGTCGGGCTCGGTCATCAGGAACGCCGAGCGGATGTCGCCGTCCATCAGCGGCTTCAGCCACTCGTCTTTCTGCTGGCGCGTTCCGTAGCGGTGCAGCACCTCCATGTTGCCGCTGTCGGGCGCGGAGCAGTTGAACGCTTCGGCCGACCACAGGATTCGGCCCATCTCCTCGGCGCAGAAGGCATATTGAAGGTTGGTCAGCCCGGGGCCGTCGAACGCGAAGCTGTCGTCGACCGGCGTCGCGCCGTGCGACGGCGGCATGAACAGGTTCCACAGCCCCTGCGCCCGAGCTTTGGCCTTCAGCTCGTCGACGACCGGCAGGATCTTCCACCGCTCGCCCTCGCGCTGCTGCGCCTCATAATCGGCGACGCGCGGACGAACCTCGTCGTCCATGAACGCGCGCACGCGATCGCGCCATTCGGTCTCCGCGGGGCCGAGGCTGAAGTCCATGCGGAGCCGCCTATCAGGAAGGCACGGGCGTGGCTATGAGCGCGCCATGAAGACTCCCCAGCTCCTCAATTACGAGCGCGACCGGTGGATCGCGGGCGACGGCGCGGTCGAGCTCGTCAGCGCGATCGACGGCGCGCCGGTGGCGCTCACCGGCTCCGGCGGGCTCGATTTCGGCGGCATGCTCAACCACGCGCGCGGCGTGGGCGGCCCGGCGCTGCGCAAGCTTACCTTCCACGAGCGCGCGCGAATGCTCAAGGCGCTCGGCCTCGCGATCATGGCGCGCAAGGAAGAGCTGTACGAGCTCAGCTATTCGACCGGCGCGACGCGCAAGGACGGCTGGATCGACATCGAGGGCGGCGTCGGCACCCTCTTCTCCTTCTCGTCCAAGGGCCGCCGCGAGCTGCCCGACGCCCACATGTTGCTCGATGGTGCGCTCGAGCCGCTGTCGAAGGAGGGCACGTTCGTTGGCCAGCACGTCTACACGTCGCTGCAGGGCGCGGCGGTGCATATCAACGCGTTCAACTTCCCCGTCTGGGGCATGCTCGAAAAGCTCGCCCCGACCCTGCTCGCGGGCGTTCCGGCGATCGTGAAACCGGCGTCGGCGACGGCCTATCTGACCGAGGCGGCGTTCAAAATCATGATCGAGGCCAACGTGCTTCCCGCGGGCGCGATCCAGCTGATCGTCGGCGGCGTCGGCGACCTGTTCGATCATCTGATCGGCCAGGACGTGGTTAGCTTCACGGGCTCGGCGCACACGGCGCTGAAGCTGCGCACGCACCCGACGGTCATTCGCGAGTCGGTGCGGTTCGTCGCCGAGCAGGACAGTTTGAATGCCTCCTTGCTCGGCCCCGATGCGGCGCCGGGCACGCCCGAGTTCGACCTGTTCGTCAGGGAAGTCGCGACCGAGATGACGGTCAAGGCCGGGCAGAAATGCACCGCGATCCGCCGGGCGATGGCGCCCGCCCAATATCTCGACGCGGTCGAGCAGGCGCTGGCCGAGCGGCTGGCCAGGACCCGGGTGGGCGACCCGCGCGCCGAGGACACGCGCATGGGCGCGCTGGTCAGCCTCAGCCAGCGCGACGACGTGCGCCAGCGCATCGCCGAGCTCGAGGCGGCGGGCGCGCGCATCGTCGCCGGCGATCCCGATGCCGAGGCGCCGGTGCCGGGCGGGGCGTTCCTGCCGCCGGTGCTGCTCCGCGCCGACGATCCGTGGGGAACGGCGGCGGTCCACGACTGCGAGCCGTTCGGGCCGGTCTCGACGATCATGCCCTACACGGACATCGCCGACGCGATCGCGCTCGCCAACCGCGGCAAGGGCAGCCTGGTCCTGTCGATGTTCAGCCATTCGCCCGAGGCCGCGCGCGAGCTCGTAGAGGGCGCTGCATCCCACCACGGCCGGATGCTGGTGCTGAACCGCGACAATGCCGCAGAATCCACCGGACACGGCTCGCCACTGCCGGTGCTGGTCCACGGCGGACCGGGCCGCGCCGGCGGCAGCGAGGAGATGGGCGGGGTGCGCGGCGTCAAGCATTACATGCAGCGCACCGCGCTTCAGTCGACCCCGGCGATGATCGCGGCGATCACCCGGCAATATGTCCCCGGC
>DASTID010000096.1:0-17732 GCA_035717905.1 Sphingomicrobium sp.
TCGGTTCGAAGGAGTAACCGTGGCGAGCAAAGAATCTACGATCGCGATCCCCGCGGATCCGAATGATCCGGAAGATTTCGACGTCTCCGTCGCTGGCCTCGAACGCGGGCTGATGGGCCGGCGCATTCGCATGCTGCGCAATCGGCTCGGGATGAGCCAGGAGCAGTTTGCCAAGACTTATGGCATTCCCCTCGCCAATATCCGCCAGTATGAGATCGGCCGTCATATGCCCCCGCCCGCGGTTCGCGCCTATCTCGACGTGATCGATGCCGAGCCCGAACGGGCCGCGCGCGCGATCGCCCGGCGTGCCGCCTGATGGCGCGCCGCGACCTTGCCGTCGCCGACCGCGCGCGGCTCGAGATCGAGTTCGAGCAGCCCTATCTGCTCGGGCCGCTGTTCGGCGATTACGACCGCCACCTGATCACCATCGAGCAGCGGCTGGGCGTGCACATCGCCGCGCGCGGCAACCGCGTGCAGATCGAGGGCGATGCCGACGCCGCCGCGCGGGCGCGCGACGTGTTGATCGGGCTCTACAACCGGCTTGACAGCGGCCACGACGTCGATGCCGAAGCGGTCGAGGGAGTGCTCGGAATGGCCGCCCAGCCGCACCTCGACGGCATTATCCAGGAGGAAGTCCCCTCCGCGCCGCGGGTGATGATCCGCACGCGCAAGAAAACGATCGTCCCACGCTCGGCGATGCAGACGCCGTACATGGAGGCACTTTCCCGCGACGACATGATCTTCGGCCTCGGTCCGGCCGGCACCGGAAAGACCTATCTGGCGGTCGCGCAGGCGGTGTCGCAGCTGATCAGCGGAAGCGTCGACCGGCTGATTCTGTCGCGCCCCGCAGTCGAGGCGGGCGAGCGCCTCGGCTTCCTTCCCGGCGACATGAAAGAGAAGGTCGACCCCTATCTGCGGCCGCTCTACGACGCGCTTTACGACATGCTGCCGACAGAGCAGGTCGAGCGGCGGATCGCGACCGGCGAGATCGAGATCGCGCCGCTCGCCTTCATGCGCGGCCGCACGCTCAACGATGCCTTCATCATCCTCGACGAGGCGCAGAACACCACGCCGTTGCAAATGAAGATGTTCCTGACCCGCTTCGGCATGCGCAGCCGAATGGTGATCTGCGGCGACCCGCACCAGGTCGACCTCCCCGATCCGTCGAAATCGGGCCTCGCCGACGCGGTCGGGCGGCTCGAGCGGGTCAAGGGCATCGCCGTCGTGCGCTTCACCGCAGCGGATGTCGTTCGCCATCCGCTCGTCGGGCGGATCGTCGACGCCTACGAAGGCCCGACCGCGGTCGGGGACGTGGGTGGATGATGCTCGAGATCGCGCTCGAAGCCGACGGAGAGTGGGACAGTAGCAGCTCGTGGCTGCCGCTTGCGCGCAAGGCGGCCGAAGCGGCGATCGCGGAAAGCGCTTATGCCGAGCTCGGCGAGTTCGAGCGACCGGTCGAAATTTCGGTCACGCTGACCGGCGACGAGCAGGTGCGCGCGCTCAACGCCAAGTGGCGCGGCAAGGACCAACCGACCAACGTGCTGTCGTTTCCGATGGCGGACGAGCTGGATTTGACGCGCGCAAACGTTGCAGAACGAGAACTGTTGTTGGGAGACATCGTGCTCGCCCGCGGGGTCTGCGAGCGCGAGGCCGAAGAGAAGCATGTCCCCGTGGAGCAGCATGCGACGCACCTCATCGTCCACGGCACGCTGCATCTCCTCGGCTACGACCACCACGGCGAAGCCGAAGCGACCGACATGGAGGCGCGCGAAGTGCGCGCGCTCAAGCGGCTCGGCATCGCCAACCCTTATGAGGCTGTTGCCTGATGGCGACCCGGCAGGATGACGACGGCGGCTCGCGCCTGTGGCGCGGAATCCAGCATCTGATCTTCGGCGAGGACGCAGAGCCGACGCTGCGCGGCCAGATCGAGGAGGCAATAGAGGAGGCCGAGGACGCGCGCCCGGTGGCCGGCGACCTCAGCCCGTCCGAGCGGCAGATGCTGAAGAACCTGCTGCACTTCGGCGACCAGACGGCGGGCGACATTTGCGTCACCCGCGGCGACATCATCGCGGTTCCGCAGACGATCGGCTTCGACGCGCTCGTCGCCGCTTTCTGCGACGCCGGGCACAGCCGCCTGCCGGTCTATGGCGAGAGCCTCGATGAAGTCATCGGCATGGTCCACATCAAGGACATATTCATGGCGAGTGTCGACGCCAGCCGCGACCGGACGCTTCCGGCGCTGCTGCGCGTGCCTCTGTTCGTTCCCGAGTCGATGGGCGTGATCGAGTTGCTCGCGCGGATGCGCGCCGAGCGCGTCCACCTCGCCATCGTGGTCGACGAATTCGGCGGCACCGAGGGGCTGGTGACGATCGAGGACGTGGTCGAGGAGATCGTCGGCGACATCGAGGACGAGCATGACGAGGCCGAAGCCGGCATGCTGACCCTGCTCGACGACGGCGTGTGGGAGGCCGACGCCCGGCTCGAGCTCGACGAGCTTCGCGAAGCGGTCGACGGGCGCCTCACGGCCGAGGACGACGAGGTCGATACGGTCGGCGGGCTCACCTTCCTGCTTGCCGGGCGGATCCTCCAGCCCGGCGAATCGGTCGAGCACGCGTCCGGCTGGAGACTCGAGAGCGTCGATGCCGACGCCCGGCGGATCAAGCGCGTGCGACTCCATGCGCCGGATGGCGAGGCGCAAGCCAAATAAGCCGCTCATCCTGAGTAGGGACTGAGCGAAGTCGAAGTCCCGTATCGAAGGACTTCCTTCGATACGCCGTTTCGACTTCGCTCAACGGCTACTCAGGATGAGCGGACTCAACTCTCACTCCCGCACAAACAGCTTCGCGGGGTCGGCCATCGCCTTGAACTCGAGCGCGTTGCCGGCGGGGTCGCGCAGGAACATCGTCGCCTGCTCGCCCGGCTCGCCGGCGAAGCGCACCGTCGGCGGAATCACGAATTCGACTCCCCCACGCTGGAGCCGCTCGGCCAGCGCCTGCCAATCGTCCATTGCCAGCACCAGCCCGAAATGCGGCACCGGCACGTCCTCGCCGTCGACCGGGTTCGACGCGCGGGCGCGCACCGCCTCCGGCGCGAGATGCGCGACGATCTGGTGCCCGTGAAGATCGAAATCGACCCAATGGTCGGCGCTCCGCCCTTCAGGGCAGCCAAGCAGTCCGCCGTAAAAGCGCCGCGCGGCCTCGAGATCGTCGACCGGAAAGGCGAGGTGGAATGGCGGCAATCCCATCGCGCAGCCATGTCATTGCAAGCTGAGCGAAGCAATCCGGCCATTTCTGCCATTGCCTTGGGCTCAACGCTCCGCAATGACTGCGGTTAATGCTGTTAATTCTCTACGCCCTGTTGCTCGGCGCCGCGTCCGCATTCGCGTTCGAACCGGTCGGCTGGTGGCCGCTTCTGCCGCTCGCCTTCGCGGTGCTGTGCGAGATGATCGACCGGACGAAGACTCTTGGCCGCAGCCTGCTGATCGGCTGGGCGTTTGGGGTCGGCCAGTTCGCGGTCGGGCTGAACTGGATCGCGACCGCCTTCACCTTCCAGTCGGCGATGCCGCCATGGCTCGGGTGGATCGCGGTCGTGCTGCTGTCGCTCTACCTCGCGATCTACCCGGCGATCGCGGCCGGCCTCGCGTGGCGGTTCGGCCGCGACAAGCGGATTGCGATGGTGCTGGTCTTCGCCGGCGCCTGGGCGATCACCGAGTGGCTGCGCGGGACGATGTTCACCGGCTTCCCATGGAACCCGGCCGCGGCCGCGCTGGTGCCGACACCGCTGATCACCATCGGCGCGCTGATCGGCACCTATGGGCTGTCGGCGCTGGTCGTCCTCCTCGGCGGCGCGGTATGGCTCGAATATTACCGCCGGTGGCTCCCCCTGGTGATCATCCTGGGCATCGCCACCCTGCTGTGGCTGCTGCCCGCATCGCCCGTGCCGGTCGACCCGCTGACCATCCGCAACGTCCGCATCGTCCAGCCCAACATCGGCCAGGAGGACAAGTGGCGCCCCGGGTTCGACGAGGAGGCCGCGCGGCGCCTGGCGCAGCTGTCCGGCCGGCCGGCGGCCGAGCCGCGCCTGCTGCTGTGGCCCGAAGCGGCGATCACCGACCCGCTCGAGGACGCGCGCACCGACGAGCATCAGGCGCTCGCCGAGTTCCAGCGGACCCGCGCGGCCAGCCTGCTTGGGCCCAACGACCGGCTGCTGACCGGCGGCATCGCGGTCGCGTCGCGCGATGGCCTGAACGTGACGAGCGCGGCGAATAGCGTCTACGTGCTCGGCCCTGGCGGCGGGATCGTCGGCCGCTACGACAAGGCGCACCTCGTCCCCTACGGCGAATATCTGCCGATGCGGCCGTTGCTCTCGGCGATCGGCCTGTCGCGGCTCGCGCCCGGCGACGTCGACTTCACGCCGGGGCCGGGCCCGCGCACGATCGACCTCGGCCTGCCCTGGGGCAAGGTCGGCTTCCAGTTGTGCTACGAGATCGTCTTCTCCGGACAGGTCGTCGATGAAGACAACCGGCCGAGCTTCATCTTCAACCCCTCGAACGACGCATGGTTCGGCCGCTGGGGACCGCCGCAGCATCTCGCCCAGGCGCGGTTGCGGGCGGCGGAGGAAGGAATCCCGGTCCTGCGCGCGACGCCGACCGGGATCAGCGCGGTGATCGACGCGCGCGGCAATGTCGTGAAAGAGCTCAAATGGCGCACCGCCGGCGTGATCGACGCCGTGCTTCCGCCCGCCGCGAACTCGGCGACGCCCTTCGCGCGGCTCGGCAACCTGATCCCGCTGCTGATCGGTTTCGCGCTGATGATCGGCGGCATTGTGCTTGGGCGGAGGCGCCGTTAGAGGCGCCATATAAAGACTTCTTTATATCCCAAAATCGAAGGCCGCCGACCGCTCATGCGCAGCTCCTACCTCTTCACGTCAGAATCCGTTTCCGAAGGCCACCCCGACAAGGTCGCCGACCAGATTTCCGACGCGATCGTCGACCTGTTCCTGTCGAAGGACCCCGAGGCCCGGGTCGCCTGCGAAACCATGACCACCACCAACCGCGTGATGCTCGCCGGCGAAATCCGCGGCCAGGGCATCATGGACGAGGCCGGCAATTGGGCACCGGGCGTACGCGAGGAGATTGAGTCCGCGGTGCGCGGGGTGGTGCGCGAAATCGGCTATGAGCAGGACGGGTTCCACTGGGACCGCCTCGATTTCGCCAACCACTTGCACCCGCAATCGCCGGACATCGCGCAGGGCGTCGACGCGGCCGAGAACAAGGACGAAGGCGCCGGCGACCAGGGCATCATGTTCGGCTTCGCCTGCGACGAGACCGCCGACCTGATGCCGGCGACGCTCGACTACAGTCAGAAAATCCTGATGGAGATGGCGGCCGATCGGCACGATGGCCGCGCGCCCTTCCTCGAGCCCGATGCGAAGAGCCAGGTCACGCTGCGGTTCGAAGAGGGCAAGCCGGCCAAGGCGACCGCGATCGTCGTCTCGACGCAGCACAAGCCCGGCTACGACCGCGGCGAAAAGCAAGCCGAGCTGCACTCCTACGTCAAGTCGGTCGTCGCGCGGGTCATGCCGCCCGAGCTGCTCGGCAACGAGACCGTCTATCACATCAACCCGACCGGCAGCTTCCTGATCGGCGGACCCGACGGCGACGCCGGGATCACCGGCCGCAAGATCATCGTCGACACATATGGCGGCGCGGCGCCGCACGGCGGCGGCGCCTTTTCCGGCAAGGACCCGACCAAGGTCGACCGCTCGGCCGCTTATGCCGCGCGCTATCTCGCCAAGAACATCGTCGCCGCCGGGCTCGCGCGGCGCTGCACGATCCAGCTCGCTTATGCTATCGGCGTCTCGGAGCCGCTGTCGCTCTACGTCGACACCCACGGCACCGGCGCGGTCGACGACGCCGAGCTCGAACAGGCGATCGGTCGCATCGACAAACTCGGCGGACTGACTCCGCGCGGCATCCGCACGCACCTGCAGCTCAACAAGCCGATCTACCGGCCGACCGCCGCTTACGGCCATTTCGGCCGTCAGCCGCGGGGCGATCTGTTCCCGTGGGAGCGCATCGACCTCGTCGAGGATCTCAAGGCCGCGGTTGGCGAGGCGGCTGCGGCGGATTGAGCTTGCGCGACTGCGCGTTGCGGGCGTCGGCGGCTGCGTCGGGCCCGACCTCCCGGCGCTGTGCCCCGCTCTCCAGGCTTTCGTGCAGCGGGCGGTGAACGAACGGGTGCACCGCGCCTAGCGCCGCGCCCCACGCGACCAGCGATAGGAACAGCCCCATGGCCGCCTCCCCCGCGGGCGCGAGGCCGCCGCTCGCCAGCGGCAGAATCATCACTGCGCCGGCGGCCCACAAGGCGAAGCCGAACGCCATGCCGAACAACCAGCCGCCGCGCACGTCGTTCGCCGCCCGCCCGAACAGCCGGCCATAAAGCGCGCCGGCGACCGCCATCGCCAGCCAGCCGCCGGCGATCGTCGCGAGTCGGCTGACGCCGAGGATCGCCGCCTCGACCTCGAGCGAGCCGGAGAGATGAAGGATGGCGATCGCCGGCACGGTCGCGATCACCCCTGAGATCGCGCCGGCGAGCAGCGGCCGCTGCGTCGGCCCCGGGTCGAACCCGTGCGCGCCGAGGAACGTCGGCATCAGGCGAGCAGTTCCTGGAGCGGCTTGCAGTCGCGATTCTGCGGCAGGTGACAATGCATGTCGATCAGATGCTTGTACGACAGCCCGACCGAGCGGGGGTCGCGGTTGAGGTCGAACAGCCCGACCGGATAGACGATCCCGAGCGGCGCCTCGATCGCGCGGTCCCAGTCGATCTGGTCGGTCAGGCTGTACCAGGTGAAACCGACGATCGGCGCTCCGGCCGAGCGCAGCAGTTGGACGTTGTGCCACTGCCGCCACAGCCAGCGCGAGGCGTCGCCGGCGTCCGTCCGGTTGGTCTCGGTGTACATCAAGGTGCGCTTGTAGCGCCGCCAATATTGGCTCGCGATCACATACCAGCCGAACAGCTCGCCGAGCGACAGCGCGCGCCCGTCGCGGTCGATCAATTTCTCGTTCCATTCGTAATAGTCGAGGCCGAGCACGGTCCGCCGCGGCGGCTTGCGGTCCATGAAGCGCGCGTAATGCGCGTCGTCGACGCCATGCTCGCGCAGATAATCGCGGATTCCGTCAGACACGCCGTGGGCGTAGATCAGGTCGATCGGCAGGAACCGGCGTTCGTTCTCGAAATCGGCGACGCGTTGCACCTCCTCGTCGGGGCAGCAGGATTGGCAGAACTCGCTGCTTTCGCTGTTGACGAACACCGCATCGGGTTGCGCGGCAAGGATGGCGTCGGTCATCCCGATCGAGGCGGCGGCGAGGTTGAGCACCGCGCGCACGAACGAAGCCTCGTCGCTCCGCTGCTCGTTCCAAACGCCCTGGAGCGCGCTCATCCGCGCGCACACGTACATCTCGTTGACCGGCGTGTAGAACCGCACCCAGGGATAGCGCCTGGCGAACGCTCCGGCATATTCGGTCAGCGCCTCGACGATCTCGTCGTTCTGGAAATTCTCCAGCCAGGTCGGCACCCCGAAATGGCACAGGTCGACGATCGGCTCGGGCCCGAGCGCGTGCATCTCCTGCAGCGGCTCGTCGCACCACGACCATTCGTAGCGGCCCGGCCCGGTGAAAATCAGGTGCAGCGGCGGGCCGTACCGAATGTGCGTGACGCCAAGCTCGCGCGCCAACTCGAAATCCTCGCGCCACCGCGCGTAATGATGCGTCGAAAGCATCTGGTCGCGGCGCCACCGGCCGTGCTCGACCGTCGGATAGCTGCATTCGATTCCGGTCGCGAAGATGAAGCAGCCGTCATTGCGCGGCCGCTCGCGCGAGCGGCGCCTGGCGTCGCGGCTGCGCGGCTTGCGCTCGGCAAGCGACGCGCGATAGCCGACCGGGTGCGTGTAGATCGCGCCGACGACGAGCCCGAACAGCGCGTGGCCGAGCACCAGTCCGCCGAGCATGGCCGGAGCGAGGCCCGCAAGAAATAGTCCCCAGCCGAGCTGCACCGCGTGCTGCGGCAAATGCATGAGCTGAAGTTGGGGCACGATGACGAAGGTCGCGAGCACCGCGGGAAGCGCGGCGAAGACCAGGCCCTGAAGGACCGGAGCGAGCCGCAAGCGCGCCCAAAAGAAATAGGCGTAGAACAGGGCCCATCCGGCACCGACCAATGCATGGGCGGTAAACCCCGCCGGCCACCAGGCGAACGCGCTGCTTCGCGGAAACGGCAGCGTGCCGAGCTCGCGCGTCATGTCGAAAATCGGCAGGCCCGCGAGCGCGAGCAGCCGCACCGCCGCTTCCCACGCCAGCGCGCCCGCGGCGCCCGCGAGGATCGCCTTTCGAAACGCGACGACCCTCAGCAAGACGGATCCCCTTTAGATGTTCGGCGTGTCGTGAACGCCGACGCCGTGGCGGAAGACGAGGTCGCCCCCCTTCCAGCCGCTGTAGACCAGGATCAGGACCACGATCGCCGACAGGATGATCCCCAGACCGGGGATCGCGTCATCGTTGTTCAACCGGATGAAGAAGTTGACGACCTCCAGCACCACCGCCGTGACATTGGCGAGCATGTGCTTCACCGCGTCGCCGAGCCGGCGCACGCGATCGTCGCCCATGAAGTCTGTAAGTCCCGCAACGGCCGCCAGCGCCGCCATCACGAGGCCGACCCCGAGCAGCCAGCGCGACGCCGTCGCCCAGCCCGGATCGTGGTTGTTGAGAAACACGATGTCGGTGACCAGCACGCCGATGAAGCACACGATCGGGAACGGGATCAGCATCGGGTGAATCGGATGCCCGCCGATTTTCGCGGTGCTGCGCGGATGACTGCTGCGAAGCCCCTCGTCGCTACGGTCCATGGTCCTTCTCCTCCTGACGAAGGATTGGACGCGCTTCGCCGCCCGGAAGTTCCCTAATCCTCGCGGCAGCGGACCCAGCGCCGCTGCCCGTTGCGCCACAGCGAGCCGTCGTAGAAGCGGCCGTTCGCTTTTGCGCGCAGGCGCAGCTCGTGCCGCATGGCGTTCTTGTCGACGAGATCGAGGCGCAGCCCGTTCGGATCGAGCCAGGATTGCGCGAGCGACACCGCAATGTCGCGGCCATTGTCGCCGAGGCGAGCCGAGACGATCGCCGACACGACGGTATGGCTGACGACCAGCCAGAGCGAGATCGGCCGGGCGCCGGCGGTCCGGCAGACGAGCCCGCCGGTGGCATGGGCCGGTGCGGCGCCGACGAGCGCCGCGACGATCGCCATGAGGAACCTGCGCATTCCGGCAGCCTCGCCCATCCTTGCTGAACCGCAGGTTGAGCGCCTAGGCGCGGCCGCGATGACCGCGTTCAAGCAGGGCGATCCGCTGACCCTCAACCGGCTGTACGGCCGCGCGAGCGGGCACAAGTTGCGCGCCGGCCAGCAAGAGCTTGTCGACCAGCTATTGCCGCAAATCGCGGTCCCGGAAGACGGCGAAATCACCGCGCGCCGCCTATTCGGCGACGACCGGCCGCTTCATTTCGAGATCGGCTTCGGAGCAGGCGAGCATCTGGCCGACCGCGCGGACATGCTGCCCGACCACGGCTTCATCGGCGCCGAGCCGTTCCTCAACGGCGTCGCCGCGGCGCTCGCGCAAGTCCGCGACAAGCATCTCGCCAATGTCCGGCTGTGGCGCGGCGACGCGCTCGACGTTCTCCAGCGCGTGCCCGACGGCGCGCTTTCGTTCCTCTACCTGCTGCACCCCGACCCGTGGCCGAAATCGCGCCACACCAAGCGGCGGATGGTCAACGACCGGCCCGTCGACCTGTTCGCGGCCAAGCTCAAAAGCGGCGGCGAGCTCCGCGTCGCGACCGACGACCCGACCTATCTGACCTGGTCGCTGATGGTAATGCGGCGCCACGACGGCCAGTTCGCATGGCTCGCTGAAAAGCCCGGCGACTTCCTCCAACCGCCCGGCGGCTGGATCGAAACGCGCTACGGCGCCAAGTCGCGGCGCGAGGGCCGGCGGCCTTATTATTTGCGCTATCAGCGGCTTTGAGCCGGCTCCAGCCGCAACAGCCGTCCACCGCGCCCGTCCTCGAGCAGATAAACTTCGCCGCGCGGGCCCTGGTCGACGGCGCGGATGCGGTGCCCCATGCCCCACAGGTCGGCCTTGCGCGCCGTGTCGCCGTCGATGTCGACCCGAATCAGCGCCTCGCCCGACAGCGCGCCGATCAGCGCGTCGCCTTTCCATTGCGGGAACAGGTCGCCCGAATAGATCAGCAGCGAGCCGGGGCTGACCGACGGGTTCCACCAGACCTTGGGCGGCTCGAAGCCGTCGCCGGCGCGGTGGTCGGGGATGGCGCTGCCGTCGTAATTGGTGCCGTTCGACGCCTTGGGCCAGCCGTAGTTGCGGCCGGGCAGGATGAGGTTGAGCTCGTCGCCGCCCATCGGCCCCATTTCGGTCTCCCACAGCCGCCCGTCGGGCGCGAAAGCGATCCCCAAGAGGTTGCGATGGCCGAGCGTGTAAAAGCGGCGGCCGATCCGCTGGCCCTCGGCGGTCATGTGGATGACCTTGCCGAGATCGACGTTCGGGTCCTGCGCGGGCGTGAACTGGAAGCGCTCGCCGCTGGTGACGAACATCGTCCCGTCGGGCGCGAAGGCGATCCGCTGCGAATAGTGATTGCCGCCGCTGACCTTCGGCTGCTGCCGCCAGATGATCCGGAAGCCGTCGAGACGCGGCTGCCCGGAGCCGAGGATCAGCCGGCCATAGCCGATTGCCGCGCCGCTCTTGCCGTTCGGCCCGGCTTCGGGGAAGCTCAAATAGATGCGCTGGTTGCCAGCGAAATCCGGGTGAGCGACGACTTCGGCGAGCCCGCCCTGCCCCTGCACCTGGACTTGCGGCACGCCCGCGACCTCCTGCTTGCGGCCCGTTCCCACGTCGACCAGCCACAGCTTGCCCGCTTTCTCGGTCACCAGCGCCATGTTGGTCAGGCGCACGCCCGAGCCCGGCAGGAAATCCATCGCCCACGGCGCGTTGAACGCCGTGACTTCGGCAATCGTGAACGGACGGCCGCCCGCGTTTCCGGTCTGGGCGCTGCCCGGCGCGGACGAGCCGCAGGCGGCAAGCGCCAGGATCATCGCGGCTTGCATTAATCTGAGGCTCATCGGCACCGTTCCACGGACGAAACCAAACCGGCGGGAACCGCTTGCGGTTCCGCGCCTTCTATAGGGCTTCGCATGGCACCCTGCAGCCTCCTTTCACTCGCGACGGCGGTCCCGCCGCACGTCGCGCCGCAGGGCCTGGCCAAGGATGTCGCGCGGCGCGCGTTCGGCGGCAAGGCCGCCTTGTTCGAGCGCCTCTCGAGCGTCTTCGACAATGCCGCGATCGCGGAGCGTCATGTCGTCGCCCCCGCCGAATGGTATGAGGAGCCGCACGGCTGGGCCGAGCGCAATTCGGTCTATCTGGCCGCGTCCGAGGCGATGTTCGAGGAGGCCGCCCGCGCCGCCATCGCGCAGGCCGGCCTGTCCCCGGGGCAGATCGACGGCGTCGTCACCGTCTCGACCACCGGCATCGCGACGCCGAGCCTCGAGGCGCGCGTCGGGCCGCGGCTCGGCCTGCGGCCCGACATCCGCCGAGTGCCGGTGTTCGGGCTCGGCTGCGCCGGCGGGGTGAGCGGGCTCGCGCTGACCGCGCGCCTGGCTGCGTCCGACCCCGGCACGCACTGGCTATTCGTCACCATCGAGACCTGCTCGATCTCGATCCGCCTCGACAGCGACGAGCCCGCCGCGATCGTCGCCACCGCCTTGTTCGGCGACGGCGCCGCGGCCGCGGTCGTAAGCAACAGCGATGGCGGGCTCGCGCGCCTTGCCGGCTCGGCCGAGAAGCTTTGGCCCGACACGCTCAACATCATGGGCTGGCGGGTCGAGGACCCTGGTCTCGGCGTCGTGTTCGACCGGGCGATCCCGCCCTTCATCGAGGCCAATCTCGCCGGCGCGGTGGACGAGATGTGCGCGCAGCTCGCCATCGCGCGCGAAGACATCGACCGCTTCTGCTGCCACCCTGGCGGGGTCAAGGTGATCGACGCGATCGAGAGCGCGCTGAGCCTGAACCAGGGCGAGCTCAACCTCGAGCGCGAGGTGCTGCGCGACTATGGCAACATGAGCGCGCCGACCGTGCTGTTCGTGCTCGAGCGCCTGCTCGAGCGCGGCTTGCCCGAGCGCGTGCTCATGACCGCCTTCGGGCCGGGCTTCACCTGCTCGGGCCTGTTGCTCGAAGCCGCATGAACCTCGCCGTCCTGATCCTCGCGCTGGTCACGCTCCAGCGCCTGGGCGAGCTGTGGTTGTCCATCCGGAACACGAAGCGGCTGCTTGCCCAGGGCGCGCACGAGGTCGGCCGGCGCCACTATCCGCTGATCGTCGCCCTCCACGCGCTGTGGCTCGCAGCCCTATGGTGGCTCGCGCCGGGACGGCCGGTTGACGGCTTCTGGCTGGCGATGTTCGTGCTGCTCGAGGTCGCGCGCATCTGGGTGCTGGCGAGCCTGGGCTCCCGCTGGACGACACGGATCATCGTGCTTCCCCAAGCGCCGCTGGTCGAGCGCGGTCCCTATCGCTGGGTCCGCCACCCCAATTATCTGATCGTGATCGGCGAAATCGCCGTCCTGCCTGTGGTGTTCGGCTTCTGGGACCTGGCGCTGATTTTCTCACTGCTCAACGCCGCCGTCCTCACCGTCCGCATCCGCGAAGAGAACCGCGCGCTCGGCCGCTAAGCATTGCTTGCGGAAGCTCCGCTTCCCGCCTATATCGCGGCTCTCTCCTCGACATCGTCAGATGCCTGAGGCTGGGGCCCTGCGGCTCCGGTCCAAGAGACGTTTTGGGATTGTGAAGGACGCGCATGGCCGACGTTGCCGGTCTGGAACGGCTGATCGAGCCCGAGGTCAATCGCCTCGGCTACGATCTCGTGCGCGTCGCGATGGTCGGCGGCACGTCCGATCCGACGCTGCAGGTGATGGCCGAGCGCCGCGACACGCGTCAGCTCGCCCTCGCCGATTGCGAGCGCATCTCGCGCGACCTGTCGCATGTGCTCGACCTCGCCGACCCGATCGACGGCAGCTACCGGCTCGAGGTCAGCTCGCCCGGGATCGACCGACCGCTCACGCGGCTCAAGGATTATCAGGACTGGGCCGGCCATCAGGCGCGGGTCACGCTGGCTTTTCCGAGCGAAGGCCGCAAGCAGTTCACCGGGACGATCGAGGGTCTCGAAGGCGAGCAGGCGCTGATCGTCACCAAGGACGGAAAGTCCCACGCGCTACGCTTTTCCGACATCTCGTCCGCCAAGCTGCTCTTGACGGACAAGCTCATCAAAGCCACCGCGCCGCTCGACCCCGAAGGCGCCGACACAATTCAGGTACAAGAGGACTAGGACACACACATGGCAACAGCACCCGCTGCCGTCAGCGCCAACCGGGCCGAACTGATCGCGATCGCCGACGCGGTCGCGCGCGAAAAGCTGATCGACAAGGGCATCGTCATCGAGGCGATGGAGGACGCGATCCAGCGCGCCGCCCGCGCCCGCTACGGCGCCGAGAACGACATTCGCGCCAAGCTCGACGCCGAAACCGGCGACCTGCGCCTGTGGCGCGTCCTCGAAGTGGTCGAGGAGCCCGAGGATCATTTCAAGCAAGTCGATTTGAAGTCCGCGCAGAAGCTGCAGAAAGGCGCGGGCATCGGCGACTTCATCGTCGACCCGCTGCCGCCGATCGAGTTCGGACGCATCGCCGCGCAGGCGGCCAAGCAGGTGATATTCCAGAAAGTCCGCGACGCCGAGCGCGAGCGCCAGTACGAAGAATTCAAGGACCGCGCCGGCGAGATCATCACCGGCGTCGTCAAGCGCGTCGAGTTCGGCCATGTCGTCGTCGACCTCGGCCGGGCCGAGGGCGTGATCCGCCGCGACCAGCAGATCCCGCGCGAGATGGTCCGCGTCGGCGACCGCATCCGTTCGCTGATCCTGCGCGTCGCCCGCGAGGCACGCGGCCCGCAGATTTTCCTGTCGCGCGCCCACCCCGACTTCATGAAGAAGCTGTTCGCGCAGGAAGTGCCCGAAATTTACGACGGCATCATCGAGATCAAGGCCGCGGCGCGCGACCCCGGAAGCCGCGCCAAGATCGGCGTGATCAGCCACGACAGTTCCATCGACCCGGTCGGCGCCTGCGTCGGCATGAAGGGCAGCCGCGTGCAGGCCGTGGTCCAGGAGCTGCAGGGCGAGAAGATCGACATCATCCCCTGGTCGCAGGACCTTGCGACGTTCGTCGTCAACGGGCTCCAGCCGGCAACCGTCAGCCGCGTCGTCATCGACGAGGAGGAAGGCCGCATCGAGGTCGTCGTCCCCGACGACCAGCTCAGCCTCGCGATCGGCCGCCGCGGCCAGAACGTGCGTCTGGCGAGCCAGCTCACGACGTCGCAGATCGACATCCTGACCGAAGCCGACGCGAGCGAGAAGCGCCAGCGCGAATTCGTCGAACGCTCGTCGCTGTTCCAGACCGAGCTCGACGTCGACGAGACGCTGTCGCAGCTGCTGGTCGCCGAAGGCTTCACCAGCCTCGAGGAAGTCGCCTACGTGCCGGTCGAGGAAATCGCATCCATCGAGGGCCTCGACGACGAGATTGCGGCCGAGCTTCAGAGCCGCGCGACGGAAGCGCTCGAGCGGCGCGAGGCCGCTTCGCGCGAAGAGCGTCGGACGCTCGGCGTCGCCGACGACCTCGCCGAAATGCCGCATCTCACCGAGCAGATGCTGGTGACTCTGGGCAAGGCGAACATCAAAACGCTCGACGACCTCGCCGACCTCGCGACAGACGAGCTGGTCCAGAAGAAACGCATCGAGCCGCGCCGTCGCGAGCCCAGCAACCGCCCCGAGGACAAGGGCGGGATCCTCGCCGAATACGGGCTGACGGAAGAGCAGGGCAACGAGATCATCATGGCCGCGCGCGCCCACTGGTTCGCGGACGAGGCGCCGACCGAAAGCGCCGACAATTCCGAGGAGGCCGCCGATGCGGAATCCCCGGAATGACGCTGCCGCGGTAGATACCTGTTCCCCGGCGAAGGCCGGGGCGCAGGAGGCGAAGCCTGCAGCACCTTCCGGCGATCCTGGACCCCGGCCTTCGCCGGGGCACACTCCCGAGCGCACCTGCATCCTTTCGCGGCGGACTGCGCCGCGCGACGAGCTGATCCGGCTCGTCCTCGGCCCCGACAGCAAGGTCGCGCCCGACATCCGCGCCCGGGCACCGGGCCGCGGCGCCTGGATCGGAGTCACCCGCGCCGAGCTCGACGCCGCCAACCGGAACGGCAAGCTCAAGGCGGCGATGCAGCGCGCGTTCAAGGCCAATGCCGTGGCCGTCCCGGACAACCTCGGCCAGCGGATCGCCGACGCGCTCCGCCAGGCGGGCCTCGACCGTCTCGGTCTCGAGGCGCGCGCCGCCAATTTGATCAACGGCGCCGACAAGGTCGAAGCGGCGGCGCGCGCCGGCAAGGTGCGGCTTTTGATCCACGCCGCCGACGCCAGCGCGGACGGCCGCAAGCGGCTCGACCAGGCTTGGCGCGTGGGCGGAGGAGAGGCTCAGGGGCTGATATTCCCCGAGCCGCGCACTATCTTGTCAATGGCGCTTGGCCGCGAAAATGTGGTACATGTCGCCCTGACCGATCCCGCCGCCGCGTCGCGTGTCCGGCACGCGCTTGCGCGGTGGCGAGCTTTCACTGGCCCCGATCGAGGTCTGGAAGGCGGCTAACCCGCCTCGAGGCCTCAACTCGGCTGAAGAAGATTTGACGAAGGAACAGAATGGCAGACCAGACCGAAAAACCGAAGCTTGGAACCCGGCCGCCGCTGGGCCTCAAGCGCACGGTCGAGACCGGCAAGGTCAAGCAGAGCTTCAGCCACGGCCGCTCGAACACCGTGGTGGTCGAGGTCAAGAAGCGCCGTATCCTCGGCCGCCCGGGCGAAGCGCCGCCGGCCGAGGCGCCCAAGCCGGCCGCCGAAGCCCCCGCGCCCGCCGCGCCGCCCAAAGCCGCCCCGCCGCCAGCTCCGAAGCGGCCGTCCCCTACGGATGAGATCACGCAGCGCCGGGAGCGCCAGGATAAACTGCTCCGCGAAGCCGAGGAATCGCGGCTCACTGCGCTCGAGGAAGCGCGCCGCCGCGAGGAGCGCTCGAAGGTCGAGCAGACCGAAGAGGAGCGCCGCCGCGCCGAAGAAAACCGCCGGAGCGAAGAGGCAACGGCCGAGCAGGCCCGTCTCGAGGCCGAGGAGCAGGCGCGCCGCGCCGCCGAGCCGCCGTCCGAGCCCGAGGCGGCCCGGCCAGCCGAAGAGCAGGAGGAGCGCGGCTTCCGCCGTCCCGGCCATGCGCCAACGCCGAAGCGGCCCGAACCGGCGCGTCCCGGCCGCGGCCGCGACGAACACCGCCATCGCGGCAAGCTGACGGTCACCCGCGCCCTGTCCGGCGAAGACGACAGCCGCGCCCGCTCGCTCGCCGCGCTGCGCCGGGCCCGGGAAAAGGAAAAGCGGCATCATCAAGAAGTGGGTCCAGCCCAAAAGCAGGTCCGCGACGTGGTCGTGCCCGAAGCGATCACCGTCCAGGAGCTTGCCAACCGCATGGCCGAGCGCGGCGCCGACCTCGTCAAGGCGCTGTTCAAGATGGGCATGCCGGTCACGCTGACCCAGACCATCGACCAGGACACCGCCGAGCTGCTGGTCACCGAGTTCGGCCACCGCGTGAAGCGCGTCAGCGAAAGCGACATCGACATCGACACGACCGCCGACGTCGATGCGGCGGAAACGCTAAAGGCACGGCCGCCGGTCGTGACGATCATGGGCCATGTCGATCACGGCAAGACCTCGCTGCTCGACGCGATCCGCGGCGCCGACGTGGTCTCCGGCGAGGCCGGCGGCATCACCCAGCACATCGGCGCCTATCAGGTCGGACTGCCCGACAAATCGAAGGTCACGTTCCTCGACACGCCGGGCCACGAGGCGTTCACCGAGATGCGGGCGCGCGGCGCCAACGTCACCGACATCGTGATCCTGGTGGTCGCCGCCGACGACGGCCTCAAGCCGCAGACGATCGAGGCGATCAACCACACCAAGGCGGCGGGCGTGCCGATGATCGTCGCCATCAACAAGGTCGACAAGCCCGAGGCGAAGCCGCAGAAGGTCCGCGAGGAGCTGCTTCAGCACGAGGTAATCGTCGAGGACATGGGCGGCGAGGTCCAGGACGTCGAGGTGTCGGCGACCAAGAAGACCAACCTCGACAAATTGCTTGAGGCGATCCAGCTCCAGGCCGAAATTCTCGAGCTCAAGGCCAATCCCGACCGCCCCGCCGAAGGCACCGTGATCGAGGCCAAGCTCGACAAGGGCCGCGGCCCGCTCGCGACCGTGCTCGTCCAGCGCGGCACGCTGCGCGTCGGCGACGTGTTCGTCGCGGGCCCCTCGTCGGGCAAGGTCCGCGCGATGATCGACGACAAAGGCCGCCCGGTGAAGGAAGCGGGTCCGTCGGTGCCGGTCGAGGTGCTCGGCCTGTCCGCGGTTCCGTCAGCCGGCGATCCGTTCACCGTCGTCGAGAACGAGGCGCGCGCGCGCGAAGTCGCCGACTATCGCCAGGGCGTGCTCGATCGCAAGCGCACGACCTCCACGCCGGTCAGCCTCGAGAACATGTTCGCGTCGCATGCGTCGACCACCAAGGAGCT
>DASTID010000097.1:0-7597 GCA_035717905.1 Sphingomicrobium sp.
AGCGCTTCGCGGTCGGCCTTGGGGATCTGGTAATAATCGGGGTGGATTTCGCTGAAGGCGAGGAAGCCGTGGCGGTTTCCGCCATAATCGACGAACGCCGCCTGGAGCGACGGTTCTACCCTGGTGACCTTGGCGAGATAGATGTTGCCTTTGAGCTGCTTGTGCTCGGCGGATTCGAAGTCAAACTCCTCGATCCGGTTTCCCTTGACGACCGCGACCCGAGTTTCCTCCGGGTGGCGCGCATCGATCAGCATGCGCATGGACATTGAAAATTCTCCGACCGCGCTGAGGCCGCCGGCGAGGGCGGCGCAGCGCATTGATAAGGGCCGCGCCAGTCGGTTCCTGTCCCGTGGCGGCGGCGAGATTCATGGGATGTGCCTCTGCTCCAATGGCCATCCTGCGCCGTGGCGAGGGAAACGCGTTCGCCGGCTCATTGCCGAGCGGACGAAAAGCGTTTTGTGGCGTCATTCGAGCGTCAACCTCGTGAAGCCGCGAGCCTCAGTGCGGCCGCGGCACGATTCTCCGACGAAAGCCGGAGTTGGCGCCGGTTAGCACCGGCGCTTCCCAGCCGCAATGGCCGGCGGCCGGAGGATGGCGGAAATCGTGGATAATTTCGCATTAACCATTGTCGCGTGATACTATCGCCCTGGGCCCAATGGGTTGAACGGGCCAATGGTGAACGGGGTTGGGCGCTTGATGCTGGCACGGGGAATTGTCGCGGGGGCGGCGGCGCTGGGCGCGCTGATCGGCGGCTTCCTGCTGATGATGGGCCCAAGCTTGAGCGGCGCCGCCGGTTCGCGCGACGAGCCCGTGCCGATGGGGGAATCGAGGCCGGCCAGCCTGACCGTCGACGTCCCGCCGCCGATCACCGATCATATCTACGCCGCGCCTGGCACGGCCGGTCGGCCGATCGTGGTGATCGACGCTGGTCATGGCGGCCGCGATCCTGGCGCGACCAGCGTTTCGGGCGAGGTCACGGAAAAGCAGCTGACGCTGACCCTTGCGCGCGAGTTGCGCGACGCGCTCGTCAAGCGCGGCCGGGTGCGGGTGGCGATGACCCGCGAGGACGACCGCTACGTCGACCTCGAGGCGCGTGCGGCCGTCGCCCGGCGCGTCGGCGCAAGCCTGTTCGTCTCGCTGCACACCGACAGCGCGCCCAATCCGCTGGCGCGCGGCGCCACGGTCTATTCGCTTTCCGATATCGCGTCAGACGCGGAGGCGGCGCGGTTCGCCGAGGCCGAGAACCGCGGCTTTGGGGCGGACTCCGCGACCGGCAGCCCGGTCGCCGCGATGCTCGCGGACCTCGCCGCGCGCTCGGAAATGGCGGCCTCGGCCGATTTCGCCGCGCGCGTAATCGGCAAGTCCACCGGCCGGTTCGGCCTCCGGCCTACGCCCCACCGCTTCGCCGCCTTCCATGTCCTGCGGCGGGCGGAAGCGGCCGCGGTGCTGTTCGAGGCCGGTTACATCAGCAATGTCGACGACGAGCTGCTGCTGCGCTCGCCCGAGCATCGCCACGCGATCGTCGCCGCGCTCGCGCAGGCGATCGAAGCGGATGTCGCGGCGCGTTTACGGCATTAACCGGCTTTCGGGGCGAGTCCGAAACCGCTAGACGCGGCTGCCAATGAAATTCGAGCGACTGACTGTTCCCGAGTGGCAGCTGCCCGACCTGGTGGCCTTCAACCGGCGAGTCCACGAACGGATCGATCCCTGGTGGGAGCGCAAATGGGTGCGCCGCCTGGCGTGGGCCGGCGGAGCCATGTTCGCCTTGTTCGCGGCGGTGTGGATCTATTTCGCGAGCGGGCTGCCGTCGTCGCAGACTTTGCTCGCCTACCAGCCGCCGCTGCCCACCAACATTCGCGGTTATGACGGCATGCCGGTGCAGACGTTCGCGCGCGAACGCCGCGTCGAGCTGTCGTACGACGAGTTCCCGCCGCTGGTCGTGCACGCATTCATTTCCGCCGAGGACAAGAACTTCTTCGAGCACCACGGAATCGACGTCCCCGGCCTGATCGGGGCGGTCGCCGACTTCACCGCCAAGACCGTGACCGGCGGCGGCCGCGCCAAGGGCGGCTCGACCATCACCCAACAGGTCGCCAAATATCTGCTCAAGGATTCGAGCTACAACATCGGTCGCAAGATCCGCGAGGCGATCCTCGCCTTCCGGCTCGAGGACACGCTGACCAAGGAGCAGATCCTCGAGCTGTACATGAATTCGATCTTCCTCGGCCGTAATGCCTACGGCGTGCAGGCCGCCGCGCGCGCCTATTTCGACAAGGACGTCAATGAGCTGAGCTTGCCGGAGGCGGCTTATCTCGCAGTCCTTCCCAAGGCGCCGGCCAATTACGATCCCGTCCGCGCGACGCAGCGGGCGCTCGACCGCCGCAATTACGTGCTGCGAGAGATGTACCGCAACGGCTACATCACCGAGGACCAGTGGAAGAGCGCCGCCGCGACTCCGCTCGGGACGATCCGCTACGGCAGCAGCGAGAAGTTCCGGCAGCACGGCGGCTATTTCATGGAGGAGGTCCGCCGCGAGCTGATCAAGCAGTTCGGAGCGACCGCCGAGAATGGGCCGAACAGCCTTTATGCCGGCGGGCTGTGGGTCCGCAGCTCCATGAACCCCGAGCTGCAGGATGCCGCCGCGCAGGCGCTGCGCGAAGGCCTGGTCAGGTTCGACGGCGGTCGCGGCTGGCGCGACCTTGGCAAGAGTGTCGATGTATCGGGCGACTGGGCGGGAGAACTCGACCGGGCTCCGGTCGGCACCGGCTTCACCGATTGGAGCAAGGCGGTGGTGTTGTCGAAGGACGACGGGGCCGCGACCATCGGTTTCGCCAATGGCTCCAAGGGCACGCTGCCGTCCTCGGCGGCGGCGATGCAGGTGCGCGGGCAGGGCGGCCGCGCGTTCGATGCGCTGAAGCCCGGCATGGTGATCATCGTCAAGGAGATGGGACCGGCGACCTATGCACTGCGCTCCGTCCCCGAAGTCTCGGGCGGAATGCTGGCCGAGGAAGTGCACACCGGGCGGGTTCTGGCGATGCAGGGCGGGTTCGACGTGATCGGCTCGAGCTACAACCGCGCGACCCAGGCGCTGCGCCAACCCGGGTCGGCGTTCAAGCCGATCGTCTACGTGACCGCGCTCCAGAACGGGTACACGCCGGCGACGATCGAGCTCGATGCGCCGTTCTGCGTGTGGCAGGGCGCCGGCCTCGGCAACAAATGCTTCGTCAACTTCGACCGTCGCTCGGCCGGTCCGCACACCTTGCGCTGGGGCCTCGAGCAGTCGCGCAACCTGATGACGGTCCGGGCGGCGTCCGACATCGGCATGCCCAAGATCACCGACACCGCGCGCAAGCTCGGCGTCGGCGATTACGAGAATTACTTGTCGATCGCGCTCGGGGCGGGGGACACGACGGTGTTGCGGCTGGTCAATGCCTATGCCGTGCTCGCCAACCAGGGCCGCTCGGTGAAGCCGACGACCATCGATTATGTCGAGGACCGCAACGGCAAGATCATCTATCGCACCGATGGCCGCTGCGCGGTCATGGGCAATTGCAACGCCCGCGACTGGGACGGCAAGCCGATGCCGCGGCCGCCGAGCCGCAGCAAGCCGCTGGTCGACCCGATGGCCGCGTTCCAGATGGTCCATGTGATGGAAGGCGTGATCATCCGCGGAACCGCGACCGTCTTGCGCGATCTCGATCGCCCGCTGTTCGGAAAGACCGGAACGACCAACGGCCCGACCAACGTGTGGTTCGTCGGCGGCACGCCGGACATCGTCGCCGGCGTCTACATGGGCTATGACCAGCCGCGGCCGATGGGCCATGCGGCGCAGGGCGGGCGGATCGCCGCGCCGGTGTGGAAAGCGTGGGCCAAGACGGCGCTGGCCGACAAGCCCAAGGTGCCGTTCGTTGCTCCGCCAGGCATCCGCTGGGTGCGCATCGACCGCGCGACCGGCAAGCGCGTCTATGGCGTGTTCCCAACCAAGGAGGACCCCAAGTCGCCGGTCATCTGGGAAGCGTTCCAGCCGCAGACGGAGCCGCGCCGCTCGTACCGCCGCTCGACCGGCGACCCCTACGAGCAGCAACAGGCCCAGGTGGGGCAGGGGCAGCAGCCGGCGGCAAGGCCCGGGGGTGCGGTGCGCCGCGCGCGGCCGGCCCAACCGCAGCCGCCGCAGACGACGCCGAATGTCTTGCCAACGCAGAATACGCTCTAAATAGAGCGGCAGCGCCTAAGCTTTCACAAGGGTTCCGACGATGCGCGCCGAGGCGCAGGCCCATATCGACCAGATCACCGCCGCGACCGCGCTGCTGCGCCGGTTCCTCGATTGGGACCGCGCGCTGCGGCGGCTCGACGAGCTCAACGCGAAGGTCGAGGACTCGGCCTTGTGGGACGATCCCAAGGCGGCGCAGGAGGTGATGCGCGAGCGGCGCCGGCTGGACGAGGCGATCGGTGCGACCCGCGCGATCGAGCGTGAGCTCGGCGACACCGCCGAGCTGATCGAGCTCGCCGAAAGCGAAGGCGACGAGGCGCTGGTCGAGGACGGCATCCGCAGCCTCGCCGAGCTGGCCGAGCGCGCCGAGCGCGACAAGGTCGCGGCGCTGCTCGCCGGCGAGGCGGACTCCAACAGCGCTTATGTCGAGATCAACGCCGGCGCCGGAGGCACCGAGAGCCAGGACTGGGCGGAGATGCTGCAGCGGATGTACACCCGCTGGGCCGAGCGCCACGGCTTCAGGGTCGAGCTGATCGACCACCATCCCGGCGAGCAGGCCGGGATCAAGTCGGCGACGATCCTGGTCAAGGGCGAGAACGCCTACGGCAATCTCAAGACCGAAAGCGGGGTCCACCGGCTGGTGCGGATCAGCCCCTATGACTCCAACGCGAGGCGCCACACCAGCTTCTCCAGCGTGTGGGTCTATCCCGAGATCGACGACGACATCGACGTGCAGGTCGAGGACAAGGACTTGCGGATCGACACCTATCGCGCGTCGGGCGCCGGCGGGCAGCACGTCAACACGACCGACAGCGCGGTCCGCATCACCCATGTGCCGACCGGGATCGTCGTCGCCTGCCAGAACGAGCGCTCGCAGCACAAGAACCGCGCCCAGGCGATGAAGCAGCTCAAGGCCAGGCTCTATGAGGCGGAGCTGCAGAAGCGCGAAGCGGAGGCCGACGCGGCGAACGCCGCCAAGACCGACATCGGCTGGGGCCACCAGATCCGAAGCTACGTCCTGCAGCCGTATCAGCTGGTCAAGGATTTGCGCACGGGAGTCACCTCGACCGCGCCCGCCGACGTGCTCGACGGCGATCTCGACCGCTTCATGGCCGCGGCCCTGTCGCAGCGGGTGACCGGCGAGACCGTCGAGGTCGAGGATGTGGAATAAACTCGTCGCAGCAGCGCTGCTGCTGGCGCTCGCTGCGTGCCGCGCCCAGCCCGGCGAGCCGCGCTTTCCCGCCGCGCATCGCGACGTCGCGCCGATTGTCAGCGATGCGTTTTCGACCGAGGACGCGCGGGACCGCCTGGGCGAGGCCGAGGAGGTGATGCGGCTGGCCGGCGTCTCGCGGGGGATGTCGGTCGCCGATATCGGCGCGGGGAAGGGCTATTATACGGTGCGTCTGGCGCGCGCGGTCGGGCCGAGCGGGCGAGTCCTCGCCGAGGATATCGTTCCCGACGTGCGTGATGCGTTAAGCGACCGGGTCCAGCGCGAGCGGCTAGACAATGTCGCGGTCAAGCTCGGCGCGCCCGATAACCCGATGTTGCCCGCGCAGTCGTTCGACCGGCTGTTCCTCGTCCATATGTATCACGAGGTCCAGTCGCCCTACGCCTTCCTCTGGCACCTCCTGAGCGGGCTCAAGCCGGGCGGGCTCGTTGTGGTGGTCGACGCCGATCGCCCGGTCAGCCGCCACGGCATTCCGCCCGCCCAGCTCAAATGCGAATTCGCGGCGCTAAACCTCCGACCGGTCCAATTCACCATGCTGACCGGCGGCGAGGCCTACGCCATGCAATTCCGCCTCGCCGCCCCGCGGCCCGAGCCGCAAAAGATCGAGCCCTGTTCTTCCTGACCGGCTTGGTCGCGAGACGGCCAGGTGATACGAAGCACGCTGCCATGAAGTGCCGCCTGCTCGCGCTCGCCATACTTTCTTGGCCGGCTTCCGCTGCATCGGCACCACCCCAACGCTGCACCATGTCCGCCGGTGAGAAAGCGTGGGTCGACGGTGCGCTCGCGGCATCGGACTATGTGATGGAACGGCGGCTCCATTTGCCGCGCGCTCCCTATCCGACCATCGTCCTATTCAACGACCATTGCCGGTTCGAATCCCCTGCCGGGCCTCGGGTGCGCTGGGCAGGGACCCCGCACGACGGCAAGATACGGCTCGGCGACCAGACGATCGATGCCGGCATTGTGTCGTTCACCGGCAATGACGACAAATCGGGCCAGACGTTCTTCGTCATGGCATTGCCGTCGGTCTGGGAAGCCGCCAAGGCCGCCAAGCCCGGCGACAATGGCCTTCAGGCCGTCTTTCTCCACGAATTTTCGCACACTCGGCAGGCGCCCGTCCTCAAGCGCTATTTCGATGCGGCGGCGAAGGTATACCCCGTGCCGGACGACCTCAGCGACGACAGCGTGCAAGCGCGATTCAAAAGCGACCGCGCTTATGTCGCCGCGTTCGAAAAGGAATCGAACTTACTCTACCGAGCCGCTGCGGAACCCGATTCCTCCAAAGCTCGTGATTTCGCGCGGCAGGCCCTCGCCTTGATGGAGGCTCGGCAAAAGCGCTGGTTCACCGGCGCCGATGCGATGTGGACGGCTTACGACGACATCTTCCTGACAATGGAAGGCTTCGGCCAGTGGAATGCGTACGCCTGGCTCGCCGATCCGAAGGGCGGCGCGATGTCCCCCGCGGCGGCTCTAAAAAAGATGCGCGGCAGCACATGGTGGTCGCAGGACGAAGGGTTGGCACTGTTCCTGGTCATCGATCGCTTTGTGCCGGGCTGGGCCGCGCAGGCCTTCGCCTCGCCACCGAAGCTCGGCATCGACCTATTGCGTGAAGCAGTCGGCAGGCCGGCAGCGAAACCGGCAAGCTAAAGCAAGCCGAGCTTCCTGAAACTGGCGCATTCGCCGCCGCCGAACACCAGGTGATCGAGGACCGCGCAGTCGAGCGCCTCGGCGGCCGCCGCGAGCCGCCGGGTCGCCCGCCGGTCGGAGTCGCTCGGCGTCGGGTCGCCGCTCGGATGATTGTGGGCGAGCACGATCCCGGCGCTGCCGTGGACCGCCGCGTCGGCGATGATCTGGCGCAGCGGGAACTCGGCGCCGCTCTCGTCGCCCTGGTGGCAGGAGACGTGGATGCACCGCACTCGGTCGTCGACATGGGCGACCCACAAGCTCTCGCGCGCGGAGCCGGATTCCTCGAGGCAGCCGGCGAAGAAGGCCCTCGCCGCTGACAGGCCATCGAGCTTCAGCGGGTGTTCGGCACGCTGATACCGCATGGCGGCAGCGTAGCGCGGCGGGACGCAGACAACGACGCGAAGCTGATCGGATTTGGCGCAAATTACATCCGCTTCTAATGTGCTTGTTTCACAGCCATTTGCTAAAGGGCT
>DASTID010000098.1:0-2409 GCA_035717905.1 Sphingomicrobium sp.
GGCTGATTGTCGGCACCGGCAAGTACAAGGATTTCGCAGAGAACGCCGCCGCGGTCGAAGCGAGCGGCGCGGAGATCGTCACGGTTGCGGTTCGGCGCGTGAACATCGCCGATCCGAACCAGCCGATGCTCACCGACTTCATCGATCCGGAGAAGGTGACCTACCTTCCCAACACCGCGGGCTGCTTCACCGCCGACGAGGCGATCCGGACGCTGCGGCTGGCGCGCGAGGCGGGCGGCTGGAACCTCGTGAAGCTCGAAGTGCTGGGCGAGGCGAAGACGCTCTACCCCGACATGCGCGAGACGCTTCGGGCGACCGCGACCTTGGTCAAGGAAGGGTTCGAGCCGATGGTCTATTGCGTCGACGACCCGATCGCCGCGAAGCAGCTCGAGGAGGCCGGCGCGGTGGCGATCATGCCGCTGGGCGCGCCGATCGGCTCGGGGCTCGGCATCCAGAACCGCGTGACCATCCGTCTGATTGTCGAAGGCGCGTCGGTGCCGGTGCTCGTCGACGCCGGCGTCGGCACCGCCAGCGACGCGGCGCAAGCGATGGAACTGGGGTGCGACGGCGTCCTCATGAACACCGCTATCGCCGAAGCGAAAGACCCCGTGCTGATGGCGCGGGCGATGAAGGCCGCGGTCGAGGCCGGGCGCCTCGCCTATCTCGCCGGCCGCATGCAAAAGCGCCGCTACGCCGACCCGAGCAGTCCGCTCGCAGGACTTATTTAGCCGCAATCACCAGGTGGGCCGACATCGGCGCGTCGAAGCCGTCCGGACCTTCGAACCGCAGCAGCGCTTCCGCGGCGGAGTCGGTCGCGCGGGCCAGCGCGTCCGGACCATGCTTCTCGATTTCCGAGCGCATCGGCGTCCCCTGGACGAGGCCGATTGCCGCGTCGCGCGCCGACGCCGCGCGGCTGCGAAGCGCGATTGTCTCGAGTGCGATGTCGCCAAATCCGGCCGCGCGGAGGTCGGTCTCGATCAGCACGCGGTCGTGATAGCGAAACGGTATGCGCTCATAAAAAGCGGCGGGCTCGTCGGGGAACAGCTCAGCGACGGCAGCTCCGGCGACCTTGGTCGCGAGGTTGCGTTCGACCCTGTCCCAAATGACGAGCAGGTACGACCCGCCTTCGCGGAGGACTCGCCGAGCTTCGGAATTGCCTTTCACCTTGTCGGGGAAGAACATCACCCCGAACTGACAGACCACGAGGTCGAAGGTCCCGTCCTCGAACGGCAGGCCGAGCGCATCGGCATAGTCGAAGCGCACGTTCGCGGCCGTCACCTTCTGCGCCGCCTGCGCAAGCATCGGCTCGTTGAGGTCGGTGGCGACGATCTCGGCGCCCGGCATAGCCGCGTGCAATGCCTCGGTGACCACGCCGGTGCCCGCCGCCGTTTCGAGGATTCGCCCCGGCGCCAGCGCCGCTGCGCGCGCCGCGACCTTCTCCGCGTAGGGCCGGAACAGCAAAGGCACCATGTAGCGCTCGTAGATCGCCGGAATCGACCCGGCGAATAGCGTGTCGGACGTGCTCATCTGCGGAACGTGACCCCTCGCTCACCCGTTTCGCGATAGTCCGGAGGTGGACCATGGCCACGACCATGACAGACTATGCCGCCGAGCGCGAGGCGATGGTCGAGCGGCAACTGAGGCGCCGCGGGATTACCGAGCAGCACATCGTCGACGCGTTCCTCGAAGTCCCGCGCGAGGCGTTCGTCAGCCCCGACTATGCGGATCTCGCGTATGGCGATCACCCGCTGCCGATCGAGGCCGGGCAGACGATCTCCCAGCCATACATCGTCGCATTGACCATCCAGGCGGCGCAGATCGGGCCAGGCGACAAGGTGCTCGAGGTCGGCGCCGGCTCGGGCTACGCGGCCGCCGTGATCAGCCGGATCGCGGCAGAGGTGGTCGCGATCGAGCGCCAGCATGACCTGGTCGAGGTCGCACGCGGACGGCTCGATCGGCTGGGCTACGACAATGTCACCATCGTCGAGGGCGACGGCACGCGCGGCTGCCCCGACCGCGCGCCGTTCAACGCGATCGTCGCCGCGGCGAGCGGAAGCCATGTGCCCAAGGCGTTCGTAGAGCAGCTCTCCAAAGGTGGGCGCATCGTCATGCCGGTCGGCGATCCGGGCTGGGTGCAGGAGCTGATCAAAGTCACGAGGGGCGCGGGCGGGGAACTCATTCAGGAGAACCTCGGCGGCGTACGCTTCGTCCCGCTGATCGGAGAGGAAGGCTGGAAGAATGCTTGATACGGACGTTGAATCGCTTCCGCGGCTGATCGCCGATGCGGCCGAGCCGCTGCCCGAGATCGACGACCGCACGTTCGGCGAGTTCTTCGACCGTTTCGCCGACGCCCGCGTCGTGCTGCTCGGCGAAGCGAGCCACGGCACGTCCGAATTCTACCGCGCGCGG
>DASTID010000099.1:0-11103 GCA_035717905.1 Sphingomicrobium sp.
GCTTGTCGCCATAGGCCTTGCTGACCCCGTTCAGTTCGATGACCTTGCCGCCGAGCCGCTCGGGCACCTGGATGAGGATTTCCGCCTTGCCCGGGACGTGCTTTTCCTGCGCCGCGACGAGCTGGTCGAACTTGGCGATGCGCGCCTTGGACTTGGTCTGACGCGCCTTCGGGCTGCGCCTGATCCACTCCAGCTCCTCGGCGATCGCCTTCTGCTTGCCGGCCTCCTCGCGCTCCTCCTGCTCCATCCGCTTGGATTTCGTCTCGAGGTAGGTCGAGTAATTGCCCTCGTACGGGAAGTATTTGCCCCGATCGAGCTCCAGAATCCAGCTCACCACCTTGTCGAGGAAATAGCGGTCGTGGGTGATCATCAGCACCGCGCCGGCATATTCCTTCAAATGGTTCTCCAGCCACTGGACGCTTTCGGCGTCGAGATGGTTGGTCGGCTCGTCGAGCAGCAGGATCGACGGCTTCTGGATGAGCAGGCGCGTCAGGGCGATCCGGCGCTTCTCGCCGCCCGAGAGGTTTTCGACCGGCCAGTCGGGCGGCGGGCAACGCAGCGCCTCCATCGCGACCTCGAGCTGGTTGTCGAGCGTCCAGCCGTCGACCGCGTCGATCTTGCCCTGGAGCTCGCCCATCTCCTCCATCAGCGCGTCGAAGTCGGTGTCGTCTTTGGGATCGCCCATCTCGGCCGAGATGGCGTTGAAGCGGTCGACCATGTCCGCGACCTCGCGCGCGCCGTCCTTGACGTTCTCGAGCACATTCTTCGAGGGATCGAGCTGCGGCTCCTGCGGCAGATAGCCAACGGTGATGTTCTCGCCCGGCCAGGCCTCGCCCTGGAAGTCCTTGTCGATGCCGGCCATGATCTTCATCAGCGTCGACTTGCCGGCGCCGTTCGGGCCGACGATGCCGATCTTGGCGCCGTGATAGAATTGCAGGTTGATGTGGCTCAGCACCGGCTTCTGGGCGCCGGGGAAGGACTTGGTCATGTCCTTCATGACAAATGCATATTGGGCGGCCATGGGGTCGCAGGGTTCCTTCAGGATTTGGGAATTGCCGCGCAGTTAGGCGACCCCGCGTCCGATTTCCACCCTTAGAACGGCAGCTTGAACCCCGGCGGCAGCGGCAGGGTGCTCGACATTTTCTGCATCTCGGCCGCCGCCGCGGTGTCGGCCTTGGCTTTGGCGTCGTTGATCGCCGCGGCGATCAGGTCCTCGAGCATCGTCTTTTCGGACGGCGCAAGCAGGCTCTCGTCGATGGAGACGGCCAGGATCCGCCCCTTGGCGGTGGCGCGGATGCTGACCATCCCGCCGCCTGACGTGCCCTCGACCTCGATCGTGTCGAGATTGTCCTGCGCCTTTTGCAGCTCGGCCTGGGCGTTCTGGGCGGCCTCGAGGATCGCGTTCAGATCGGGCATCTCGGGCATGTCATCCGCCTCTCGTTGAAAAAGATTCGAGCTCTGCGTCGGGGAACGCGTCGATCACCGCGCGAACGTTCGGATCGGCCAGCACGCCTGCGCGAACGCGCTCCTCTGCCATTTTCTCCTGGTCAAGCAGCGAGGGCTCGCCGGCGTCGTCCGACAACGAGACGTGCCACGAAGCGCCGGTCAGCGGCTTGAGCGCAGCGGCGAGCTCGCGCGGCCAGTCCTGCCCGAGCGGGCGGGCGGGCCGCAGCACCAACTCTGGCGGGGCGTATCGGACCAGTCCCACCTGGTCGTGCAGCTGCACCGCGAGCTGGTGCCTGCCGCTCGCTTCGAGCAGCTTGATCAGCGCCGGAAAATCGGCCGGCAACTGACCGCTGGCGCCCTTCGGCTTGCTCGCCGGCGCGGCGGTCGCGCTGGCCGCGGCGCCGTCGCCGCTCAGCCGCTGAAGCAGGGAAGCCGGGTCGGGCAGGTCGGCGGCGTGGATCAGTCGGAGCAGCGCCATTTCCGCGGCCTCGCGCGGATCGGGCGCGACCCCGACGTCCTGCAGGCCCTTGAGAAGCATCTGCCACAGCCGGTGGATCGCTCCCCACGACAGCTTCTGGCCAAGCTCGCGCGCGGTGTCGCGCTCCTCGGCCGATTGCAGCGCGTCCGCGTCGGCCCCGGCCTTGGCCCGGGTCGCCGCGTGCAGCGATTCCATCAGGCCGCGCAGCAATTGCGTCGGATCGATTCCCAATTGATGCGCTTCGTCGAGCTCGGCGAGCGCGGCCGCTCCATCGCCGGCAAGCGCCAGCTCGAGCAGGCGGCGAATGCGCCCCCGATCGGCGAGACCGAGCATGTCGCGCACCTGGTCGGCGGTCACCGCGCCCGCGCCATGCGCGATTGCCTGGTCGAGGATCGACAGGCCGTCGCGCGCCGAGCCTTCCGCCGCCCGGGCGATCATGCCGAGCGCTTCGGGCTCGACCTCGACCGCCTCGGCGTTCGCGACCTCCGCGAAATGCGCGGCAAGCTTGTCCGCCGGGATCCGCCTCAAGTCGAAGCGCTGGCAGCGCGACAGCACCGTCATCGGCACCTTGTTCACCTCGGTGGTCGCGAGGAAGAATTTCACATGTTCCGGCGGTTCCTCAAGAGTCTTGAGCAAGGCATTGAAAGCCGGTTTGGAAAGCATGTGCACTTCGTCGATAATGTAGATTTTGTAGCGGGCGCTGACCGAGGCGTAGCGGACCGCGTCGATGATCTCGCGGATGTCGTCGACGCCGGTGTGGCTGGCGGCGTCCATTTCGATCACGTCGATGTGCCGCCCCTCGGCGATCGCCTTGCATTGCTCGCAGACGTTGCACGGCGTGATCGTCGGTCCGCCTTGCCCGTCCGGCCCGACGCAATTGAGCGCCTTGGCGATCAGCCGCGCGGTCGAGGTCTTGCCGACGCCGCGCACGCCGGTCAGCAGGAAAGCGTGCGCGATCCGGTCGCGCTTGATGGCGTTGGCGAGCGTCTGGACCATCGCGTCCTGGCCGATCAGCTCGGCGAAAGTCTGCGGACGGTACTTCCGCGCGAGGACGCGGTACGGCGATGCGCTGGCCGGCGCGGGCACTTCAGGAAGGTCGAGCCCGAGCGCGGGCGATTCGGCGTCGTCCATGGGTGGGGCTTAAGGCTTCGATGCCGTCATTGCGAGGCGCGCAGCGCCGCGGCAATCCATAAACGCTGGATTGCTTCGCTACGCTCGCAATGACGGGAGAAGGTGGAAGCCGACGACCCGGCACGAAATCGTTGTGGCTGCTTCCTTCCGGATCTGACCAGGTTGGCGACTGCGCCGTCCGCCGACTTCCGCGAGGGCATATGGGGGATTAGCCCCCGGCAAGCAAGATTCGCGGCTCTTAATCCATGGTTCACGCGCGACCGGAGAAGCGCGGGCGTCAATGCTTCATCCGATCCTGCTTCTCCCGCTTCTGGCCGCCGCGGCCCAACTTCCTTCCGCCGAGCCGGTCGTCGTCACCGGACACGCCTGGGCACCCTTCATCAGCCCGATGGGCGAGCCGTTCCGCGCCCGCACGCCGGCCGACGACACGCTCGCCGCGTGGTTCGGCAAGGCGGACCGCAACCGGGACAATGTTCTCACGGCCGACGAGATGGTGGCCGACGCCGAGCGCTTTTTCGGCGCGCTCGACACCAGCGGCGACGGCGAGATCGATCCCGACGAGCTCGCGCATTACGAATATGAAATCGCGCCCGAAATCCAGGTGATGTCGAGGACGAGGAGCGCGCCCGGCGAAGTGCGGAGCGATGAGGACGAGAGCCGTCGCGACAAAGTGCGGCGGCGCGCGCTCGAGGTCGACGTCAGCCTCGGGCTCGGCGGCGCGCTGCAGGGCGCCGCGAGATATGCGCTGCTCAACATCCCCGAGCCAGTCGCCGCCGCCGACGCCGACTTCGACCGCGGGGTTTCGCTGAGCGAGTTCAAGGCGGCCGCGCTCGACCGTTTCCAACTGCTCGACAGCAATCGGCAGGGACGGCTGACGCTTGCACAGCTTCAGCCGCTTCGGCCTCCGCCGCCCGACGACCGGCGGCGGCGCAAGCGCAACGACAAGCTGCCGGACCAGCGCCTCGGCAATCCGCTGCCGTCAGAAACCGAGAGCCGCTAGCGCCCCATCCAGTTGGTCGCGCCCGCCGGGATGCGCACCGTCAGCGACTCCAGAGCATCCGTCAGGATGATCTGACAGGCGAGCCGCGAGGTGCGGGTGGCATGGGCGGCGAGATCGAGCAGATCCTCTTCCTCCTCGCTCGCTGGCGGGAGCTTGTCGAAATCCTCGGCGGCGACGATGACATGGCAGGTCGAGCAGGCCATCACCCCCTCGCACGCCCCCTCGAGCGGCTCGCGCGCCGCCCAGGCGACGTCGAGCAGCCGCTGCCCCGGCTCCGCTTCCACTTCCTTGTCGAGGGCCCCGTCGGGGCGCAGGAATCGCACCAGCGTCACGCGTCGAGCGTCTCCTGCGCGCGCGCCGCGGCGGCGATGCGGCGGCATGCGTCGACCAGCTCGGCCTGGGTCGTGTAGCGGCCGAAGCCGAGGCGGATCGATGAACGCGCCTGGCGATAATCGAGCCCCAGCGCGCGCAGCACGTGGCTCGGCCGTCCCGAGCCGCTGGCGCAGGCCGAACCGAGCGAAAAAGCGACATCGCGCAGGTCGGCGATCAGGCGCGCGGCGTCGACTCCCTCGCGGCGGATGTTGAGGTTGCCGAGATAGCGCTGGGCGGTGCTGCCGTTGATCGTCCAGCCGGGACCGAGCGCGCGCGTCGCCGCGCTCCACAGCTTCTCGACCTTGTCATAGTCGCGCGTCGCGCGTTCATGGGCGAGCCTGGCGGCCGCGCCGAACCCGACGCACAGCGCCGGCGAGAGCGTCCCCGAACGCAGCCCCCGCTCCTGCCCGCCGCCGTGGATGAACGGCGCCGGCTCGGCCCCTTTTCGCATCCACAAGGCGCCGACGCCCTTCGGGCCGTGAACCTTGTGGGCGGACACGGCGACGAGGTCCGGGCCGCTGGCGATCTCAACCCGCCCGAGCGCCTGCACCGCGTCGCACAGCATCAGCGCCCCGGCCTGATGGGCCATGCGCGCGATCTCGGCGATCGGCTGGAGGACGCCGATCTCGTTGTTGACCAGCATCACCGCGACCAGCAGCACCCGTTTGTCGAGCTCGCGCGCGAGATCGTCGAGGTCGAGGCGGCCGTCGCGCCCGACCGGCAGCACGGTGAGGTCGGCGCCCTGCCCGGCGAGCCACTCGCACGTGTCGAGCACCGCCGCATGTTCGGTGGCGACGGTGACGATGCGGTTGCGCCCCTTGGGCGCCTTCTCGACGGTGCCCTTGAGCGCCCAGTTGAGCGCCTCGGTCGCGCTGCCGGTGAAGGCGAGGCTCCCGCCCTTGAGCCCGATCGCCTGGTCGACCTGCTTGCGCGCGACCTCGATCGCCGCCGCGGCTTCGTGGCCCCAGCGCGACGGCGAGTGCGGGTTGGCGAACTTGTCCTCGATCCACGGCCGCATCGCCTTGGCGACTTCCGGCGCGACCGGCGTCGTCGCCTGGTAGTCGAGATAGATCATGCGGCCTCGGACCTGACCCGGCTACCGATGCGCCGCCACTCGGAGAGGAAGGCGTCGATGTCGCTCTCGCCGGTTTCGGGCCCGAAGCTGACGCGCAGGAACGACGACGCGACCGCGGGCTCGGCATCCATTGCGGCGAGCACCTCGCTTCGCATCATCTTGCCGCTCGAGCAGGCGCTCCCGGCGCTGACCGCGAAGCCGGCGAGGTCGAACTGGACGAGCAGGCTCGCCTGGTTCGCCCCGGGCAGCGCCACTGCGCCGATATTGGCGATCCGCGGGCTGTCCTCGGCGATGACCACCCCGCCCGTCTCCCTGACGCCTTCGTCGAGCCGCCGGCGCAACTCGCCAAGGCGCGGCATCGCCTCGGCGAAGGCGCGGCCGTCGAGCGCGGCGGCAAAGCCGGCGGCGGCCGGCGCATCCTGCGTGCCGCGGCGATAGCCTTTCTCCTGCCCGCCGCTCGGCTCGAGCGTCGCCAAATCCCTGACCAGCAGCGCGCCAATCCCCGGCGGGCCGCCCAGCTTGTGCGCCGAGACGGCGATGAAGTCGGCGTCGGGCAGCGCGATCTTGCCGGCGCTCTGCGCGCAATCGGCGAGCAGCAGCGATCCGCCCGCGCGCACTCGTTCGGCGATCTCGGCCAGAGGCTGGATGACGCCGGTCTCGTTGTTGACGTGCTGGATCGCGACCAGCGCCGGGCCGCCGGCGAGCGCTTCGTCGAGCGCGGCGAAATCGATCAGGCCGTCGCCGCCGACCGCGATCCGCCCGGCGGCGGACCCCATCTCGTGCGGCACGATCGCATGCTCGGTCGTTCCGACCAGCCTCCCCGCGACCTTCGCCCGTTGCGCGACGATCGCCACCGCTTCGCTCGCGCCCGAAGTGAAGATGACGTCATGACGCCAGCCAAGCGCGGCCTTGATCCGTTCGCGCGACTCCTCGAGCAGGGCGCGCGCCTGGCGCCCTTCCGCGTGCGGCGAGCTGGGATTCGCCCAGCGCTCATAGGCCGCGGCCACCGCCGCGCGCGCCTCGCCCAGCACCGGCGTCGTCGCCGCATGGTCGAGGTAGATGCGTGTGCTCATGCCGAAAAATGCCACTTTGCCGCCGATGATTGCGCTCGCGCGGGTCCCGCCTATATAGGCCGCGGCCGTCCGCGCACACCCTTAAGCGAGCTTAGGTTTTAGACCCCAGATGCCCGAAGTCATTTTTCCCGGCCCCGAGGGCCGCCTCGAAGGCCGATTCCATCCCGGCGGCCGCCCCCGCGCCCCGGTCGCGCTGGTCCTCCACTCGCACCCGCAGGCCGGCGGCACGATGAACAACAAGATCGTGCAATTGCTCTACCAAACGTTCGTCCGTCGCGGCTTCGCGACGCTGCGCTTCAATTTCCGCGGCGTCGGCAAGAGCCAGGGGGTGTTCGACAACGGCATCGGCGAACTGTCGGACGCGGCATCGGCCCTCGACTGGGTCCAGTCGATCCATCCCGAAGCCGAGACCACCTGGGTCGCCGGAGTCAGCTTCGGCGCATGGATCGGCATGCAGCTGCTGATGCGCCGCCCCGAGATCCGCGGCTTCATCTCGATCGCCCCGCCGGCCAACATGTACGATTTCAGTTTCCTTGCGCCCTGCCCGTCGTCGGGCATCATTATCCAGGGCGAGGCCGATGAGGTGGTCACTCCGGGCGCGGTCCAGAAGCTGGTCGACAAGCTGCGCACCCAGCGCCACATCACCATCCACCACGACCTGATCCCGGGCGCGAACCATTTCTTCGCCAACGAGCTCGACCTCCTGATGAAGAGCGTCGACGATTACCTTGACATGCGGCTCGCGACCGACCCGATCAAGCCGGCTATACCGTCCAGATCAGGACGTTGACGAGCAGCACCGCGGCGGCGGCGAGCATCAGCAGTCCGCGGCGGCGGGTCGGCCGCGCCAGCGCGAGCTTCGCTCCGCCGCCCGCCAGCAGGAACACTGCGATCATCGCCAAGGCCATGGCGGCAGAAGAAAAATTCGGCATTTCGAGCCCCGATTTCACAAAGGCTTAACCACGACGGGCCCAAGGTGTCATCCATGCCGTCGTCGGACCAGCAGGCGCGCCTCGCCGAGGCGTTCGAGCGCATCGAGGAAACGATCCTGCCGTGCATCGCCATGATGCTCGAAACGCTGATCGACGCGTCGGAATCGGTCGCCGAGAACGAGCGCCGCTTCCTCGTCGGTGAGCTGAAGACCCTCGCCGCCGAGCTCGAGGAGCTGACCAAGGCCGTCGAGCGGTCGAGCCCGATGCATGTCGAGCCCGGCGAATACAAGGCGCGCAACGTCGCCTGATCCTTCGAGACGCGGCTTCGGCAGGCTCAGCCGCTCGTCAGGATGAGCGGCCTTTTCATCCGCTCATGCTGACGAGGCATTGAGCGAAGTCGACATGCCGTCGCGAAGCACGATCCGGGCGTGAAGCGCAGGATCGACATTCCCGCCTGACAGCACGATGACCGTATCTTCGGCCGGCGCAACTTTGCCGGCGATCAACGCCGCGAGCCCGACCGCGCCCCCCGGCTCGAGCATGAGCCCGTGATGGTCCCAGGCGAAGCGCACCGCTTCGCTGACCTCCTCATCGCTGACGCTGAGCGCATCGACGCCCCGCTCGCACAAAATCCCGAAGGTGATTGGCGAAACGCGCGGCGTCTGCAGCGCGTCGCAGAAGGTTGCCGGAGCGTCGGCGGCGACCGGCACGATCTCGCCGCGCTCGAGCGACTGCTGCATGTCGTCCCAGCCTTCGGGCTCGACGATGACCATCTCCGCCTCGGGACAGGCGAGCGCGATCCCCGAGGCCAGCCCTCCCCCGCCGCACGGCACGACGATCCGCCGCGGCATCCGTCCGAGCTGTTCGGCGATTTCGAGGCCGACGGTGCCCTGCCCGGCGACGATCTTCGCATCGTCGAAGCTCGGCACGACCGTCGCGCCGCTTTCGGCCGCGATTCGGGCCGCGATCGCCTCGCGGCTGTCGTTTCGCCGGTCGTAGAAGACGATCTCCGCGCCCTCGCTCCGCGTGCCCTCGACCTTCACCTGCGGCGCGTCGGACGGCATGACGATGATCGCCCTGATCCCGAGGCGTCGCGCCGCGATCGCCACGCCGCGCGCATGGTTGCCCGACGAGAAAGCGACGACGCCCCTCCCCCGTTCTTCGGAGTCAAGCTGGAGCAGCCGGTTGGTCGCCCCCCTCAGCTTGAATGCCCCGCCGGTCTGCAGGCACTCGCATTTGAGCCATACGGCCCTGCCATGAACCTTGGTTTCGATCAGCGGCGTGCGCTCGACGAGCCCCGCGATCCGCTCGGCCGCGTCGACCACCTCCTCGCGCGTGACCAGCGGCGCACTTGCTAACCGGTTGATATTTCACCCTTTCGATTAAGCGTTGCAGATCAGCGACATACGGCGCCGAAATCCCGAGTCTAGCACCAATAAATCTTTACAGCGGGACCCCCCGCACATATATCGCGCCCCGCTGCCCCATGGGACTTCCAACCGCAAGGCAGCTTGAATGTCGAACATGCCTGTTGGAGGTCCCTTGAGTTGCACAAGCATCATCGCGCGCTGGGGCTAGCTGCCGCCCCGTCCGGCATCCGGGGGGGTGCCGCTATCGCCGAGCTCCGACCGGTCGAACCGGTGACGTTGCTGCGTCCGCACGCCGCCCGCCGCGCCGCCCGCTTCTTCGTCGAGAAGTTCGCCGGCCGCTCGCTCTACGCGGTCAAGGCGAACCCGTCGCCCGACCTGCTCCGCACCCTGTGGGACGCGGGCATCAGCCATTACGACGTCGCTTCGCTCGGCGAGGTTCGGCTGGTCGCCGAAACCCTGCCCGGCGCCACCCAATGCTTCATGCATCCGGTCAAGGCCGAGGAGGCGATCGCCGAGGCCTATCACCGCTACGGCGTGCGCACCTTCTCGCTCGACACGATGGACGAGCTCGAGAAGATCGTCCGCGCGACCGCGACCGGCGGCGTCGCGGCGAGCGACCTCAGTCTGCTGGTCCGCCTGCGGGTCAATTCCGACCATGCGAAGTACAGCCTGGCGTCCAAGTTCGGCGCCGAGCCGGGCGAGGTGAAGCAACTCCTCATCGCCACCCGCCAGGCGGCCGACGCGCTCGGCATCTGCTTCCACGTCGGCAGCCAGGCGATGAGCCCTGCCGCTTATGCGGAGGCGATGGGGCGCGTTCGCGACGCGATCGTCGAAGCCGCGGTGACGGTCGACATCGTCGATGTCGGCGGCGGCTTTCCGTCCATTTATCCGGGCATGGAGCCGCCGGCGCTCGAAAACTATTTCCAGGTAATCCACGCGGCGTTCGAAGCGCTGCCGATCAGCTACTCGGCCGAGTTGTGGTGCGAGCCGGGGCGCGCCTTGTGCGCGGAATATGCCAGCCTGGTCGTGCGCGTCGAAAAGCGCCGCGGGACCGAACTCTACATCAACGACGGCGCTTATGGCGCTTTGTTCGACGCCGCCCACGTCGGCTGGCGCTATCCGGTGCGCCTGCTTCGCCCGCAAGGGTCGCAGGCGCGGCCGCTGGAGTTCAGCTTCTACGGCCCGACCTGCGATGACCTCGACCATATGGCCGGCCCATTTTCGCTGCCTGCCGATGTCCAGGCCGGCGACTATCTCGAAATCGGCATGCTCGGCGCCTACGGCAGCGCGATGCGCACCGGCTTCAACGGCTTCGGCGCCGCGGCGGCCGAGATCGTCGACGATGAGCCGATGGCAACGCTCTATGGAGCGGCCGCGCCGGCCAGGCGTTCGAGGGTCGGGACGCGGTAACGCGCCGAATTGTCATCCTCGCGAAAGCGGGGATCCCGCTTTGTTTTTGTTGAAGATCGCGAGTAGCGGGATTCCCGCTTTCGCGGGAATGACGAGGTAATCGATGAGCACCGACACGCTGCTGAAGCCCGACCACGACACCGCAAACGCCAACGACATGCGCAAGTCGGACCTGCTGAGCCACCAGGTCGAGCATATCGACATCACCAGCTTCGACGCCCGGCCGGTGATCGACGCGATGGGCAAGATGAGCTTCACCAGCCGCGATCTCGCCCGCGCGACCCGCATCTACAACCAGATGCTGGAGGATCAGGAGTGTTCGATTATCCTGGTCGTCGCGGGCTCGACCTCGGCCGGCGGCTGCATGGACCTCTATGCCGAGCTGGTCCGCTCCAACATGGTCGACGCGATCGTCGCCACGGGCGCCACGATCGTCGACATGGATTTCTTCGAAGCACTTGGCCACAAGCATTATCAAGCGCTTGAAATTCCTGACGATAAAGTGCTGCGCTCGCTCTATATCGACCGCATCTACGACACCTATATCGACGAGGAATCGCTCCAGGAGACCGATCATACGATCGGCAAGATCGCCGACAGTCTCGAGCCCCGGGCCTATTCGAGCCGGGCGTTCATCCGCGAGATGGGCAAGTGGCTGTGCGCGAACGGAAAGAAAGACAACAGCCTGGTCAAGCTCGCCTACGAGCATGACGTGCCGATCTTCTGCCCGGCGTTCACCGACTCGTCGGCGGGCTTCGGCCTGGTCAAGCACCAGGTCGACGCGATGAAGCGCGGCGGCCATTACATGACCATCGA
>DASTID010000100.1:0-2104 GCA_035717905.1 Sphingomicrobium sp.
CGCCGCACCGGTCCGCGGAGCCCGTGGCTCGAACCCCTGCTCGACCGGCTGGTCGACGCGGGAGCGTTCGCCAAGGCACGGACGATCTGGGCCAGCGTGTCGCGGCTGCCTGCGGGCGGGCATGGGCTGATCTACGACCCACAGTTCGAGCGGGAGGATGCGCCGCCGCCATTCAACTGGGCGCTGACGTCCTCGACCGTCGGGCTTGCCGAGCGGCAGCGCGGCGGCGGGCTTCACGTCATTGCCTATGGGCATGAGAGCGGGGTTCTGGCCGAGCAGCTGCTGCTTCTGCCGGCGGGCGAATACCGGCTCGAAACCAGGCTTGCGGCCGCCGCCGAGCGCGCCGCAGCGCTGGAGTGGACGATCAGCTGCGAGGGGTCGCGGACTCCCATCGCGTCGATTGCCCTCGACGCGGCCGCGGGCCATGGGTGGCAATTCGCCATTCCCTCGGGCTGCGCCGCGCAGCGACTCGCGCTGGTCGGCCGCGCCGGCGATTTTCCGCGGCAGGCCGAGCTGACCATTCAACGCGTGACGCTCAGCCGGGGCGGTGGGCGTGGCTAGGACTGCGCGCGAGGCGGTCGCGCCGCTCTATCTGCTGCTTTGCCTGCTGCTCGGCGGCAGCGCGCAGGGCGTCTGGACGAACCTGATTTTGCAATTGCTCGGCGTGGCGATCATCGGCTGGGCAGCGGCCGCGCGCGCGACGGAGCCGCTCGGCCGAGCGGCGCGGCAATTGTTCTGGATCGTGCTCGCCGGGCTCGTCGTCGTCCTGATCCAGCTGATCCCGCTTCCGGCGACACTCTGGCCGCGGCTTGGCGGGCGCGAGCAGCTCGCGGCGGGTTACGACTTGCTCGGCCTCGCCGTTCCGCCGCTTCCCGTCTCGCTGGCGCCCGACGATTCGATCTCCACGCTGCTGACGCTCATCCCGGCCCTGGCGATGCTTTGCGCGATCCTCGCGCTCAAGGCCTACCGCCCGGTCTGGCTTGCGCTTGCGCTTCTCGCGGGGGTGATCCTGGGCATCGTGCTCGGCGCGCTGCAGGTCGCCAGTCCCGACCCATTCACCTCGCCCTGGTATCTCTATCCCCGGTCGAGCGTCGGCATGGCGACCGGCTTATTCGCCAACAGCAACCATATGGCGATCGCGCTTGTGGTCACCTTGCCGTTCCTCGCCGCGATGCTCGCCTCGGCGAGGCGAGCCGACCCCCGGCGCTATTCGGCCAGCCTCGTGCCGGTTGCCGTGACGGCGCTGGTCGTCGTCGTCGGCATCGCCCTCAACCAGTCACTCGCCGGCTATGGGCTTGCCGTGCCGGTCATCGCCGCGAGCAGCCTGCTGATCATTCGCCGGCAAAGTCCCGCCGTGCGCTGGATCGTCGGCACGACCGCCGTGCTGCTCGTCGCCGCGATTATCGCGCTCGTGCTGAGCCCGATCGGCGACCGCAGCCTCGGGACGAGCCGGTCGGTCGAGTCGCGCGAAACGATGACGGCGACGACATTGCGCGCGGCGGGCGATTTCCTTCCGCTCGGCTCGGGCCTCGGCACGTTTCGCGGCATCTATCGGCTGTACGAGGATCACGACCGCGTCACCTCGACCTACGTCAATCACGCGCACGACGATTATGCCGAGCTTGCGCTCGAGACCGGCATCCCGGGCATGATCGTGCTCGCGCTGTTCCTGTGGTGGTGGGGCGCGGCGGCGTGGCGGGCGTGGCGGTTCGGTGACGCGGGCCCCTACGCGCGAGCGGCCTCGCTCGCGTCCGCCGCGATCCTGATCCACAGCGCGGTCGATTTTCCGCTGCGAACCGCGGCGATCAGCGTGGTCTTTGCAATGTCGCTTGCGCTGCTGGTCGAACGGCGCGCCCGCGCGCACTCCCAGCAATCGGAGCTGCGGCCGACCCGCCACGTCGAGCTGGCGTAAGTGAACGAGACGGCACGCGCGATCTGGACCGCCGTGACCTCGGTCATGGCCTCGTGGCACCAGTGGAAGCTGTTCATCGAGCGCGCGGTCGCGGTCAGCCACGATTCGCTCCACGTCATCGTCGGGGTGCTGCTGTTCCTCGCGCTCTGCCTCGTCCTGCGGCGCCCGATCTCGTCGTGGCGGCCGTGGCTA
>DASTID010000101.1:0-2245 GCA_035717905.1 Sphingomicrobium sp.
AGCGCCTCGATCCCGTCGAACCGCACCCACACCAGCTCGCCGACCTCGGGCCGCTCGACCAGCTCGGCCTTGCAGCCCTCGGGCGAGATGTCGCGCACACGCACCCGGAAATGGAGCTTGCCCGGCCGGCGAAGCGCGATGTCGGCCTCGACCGCGAGCCGGTCGCGGCGCGGCGGCCACGGCGGCGCGGCCGCGTCGGACGTCGAGCTGGGCAACGGCACGATCATGCGCGATTCCTAGCCGCCGGACTGCCATCGCCCCATTAACCATCCGTCCATTGCGGACCTTATTGCGCTTCGGCCTGTTCCGGCGCCCGGACCACGGCGCAGGCGATGCGCGCGCCGCTGTCGCCGCTCGGGTCAGTACGCTCGTCGTCCTTGCGGGCATGAACCACCAGCGCGAGGCCGGCATCGGGGATCTTGCCGTGCCAGCGCGGGATCAGCCGGTCGGTTGTCGCCCTGCCATCCGCGGCGACCTCGAGATTGCCCCAGTCGCCGTCGTGCGGACCCTTGGGATTGTCGTGGCCGTGCTGCCGCGCGCCCGCGTTCCAGTGGCCGCCGCTGCTCGCAAAGTCGGGCGGATCGCACCGTCCGGCGTCGTGCAAATGCATGCCGTGCTCGCCCGGCGGCAGGCTGCGCGCCTCGATCGCAATCACCACGCCCTCCTTGCCCGGGCGCCCACCGATGCTGCCGATCGTTTTGCCCGATGCATCGATCAGCGGGCGGGTGAAAGGCCTGGTGAACAGCGCGGTGTCGGCCGGCGAAGCGCGCCCGCCGCCGCCGTCGCCGCAGGAGGCGAGCAGCAACGCCGTCAGTACCCATAGCTCAGGCCCGCGCATGCGTTCTTGCCCCCGAATCGTGCCGCCTGTGGAAAACTGCTATAGTGCGAGTCGCCACATCGGGGGTGGCTGATGGAAAACGACCGTTCCTATTTCCTGCGCCGGGCGGCGCAGGAGCGCTCCGCGGCAACGTGCGCCGAGGGGAAGGCGCGCGCCGTTCATCTCGAGCTCGCCGACCGCTACGAGCAGCGCGCTGCGACGGAATCCGCAATGCCCGTGCCCGGCGATCACGCCACCGCCGCCTGAGGCTCAATAGACGATTTGCGGCGTCGGCCGGATCACCGCGCAGGCGATTCGCGCGCCGCTGTTACCGCTCTGGTCGGTCGCATAATCGTCGGCCTTGGCGTGCAGCACCAGCGCGGCGCCGTCGGCGTCGAGCAAAGCGCCCGCCGTTCCCGGCGGCGCGGTCAGGCTCGCGCCCGCCAGCGTCACCGTCGCGCCGAGCACGCCGTTGGCGGCCACGTCGACGTTGGGCAGGTCGCCGGCGTGCGGCCCCGCGGGGTTGTTCATTCCGTGCTGCTTGCCGGCCGGGTTCCAGTGCGCGCCGGCGCTGGTGAACTCGGGCGGGTCGCAGCGGCCGACGGCGTGGACGTGCAAGCCGTGGACGCCATGCGGCAGACCCTGCGCCTCGATGCGGAAGGTCACTCCGCCCGTCGTTTGCCATGCGCGCACGGTGCCGATCGGCGCGCCCAGCGCGTTGACCAGCGGCATCGCCGCGCCGCCGCGCGGCTCGTTGGCGGCACAGGCCGAGACGAGGAGCGGAATGAGAAGAGCGAGTTTGCGCATATGCAAGAAACACATCAGTCGGCCTCCGGTTCAGCCTCGACTTTGACCAGCGTCTGGCCCTCGGTCACCTGCTGGCCTGCGACCGCGCTGCACTCGGCAACCGTGCCGTCGAACGGCGCGGTCAGCGCATGCTCCATCTTCATCGCCTCGAGCGTCAGCAGCCGCTGCCCCTTCTCTACCTTGTCCCCGGCCGCGACCTCGACCGCCGTCACCTTCCCCGGCATCGGCGCCTCGATCTCCCCGTCGTGGAGGCCGTGGGTCGTGCCCGTGCCGCGCGACGTCAGCGCGAATTCGTAAGCCTGGCCTTCATAGAATACGACGACCCGCTCTTCGTCCCGGAATCCTGAGACAACGGCGAACTCGCCGTCTTCTGTCGAGACCGATCGCACGTCGCTCCGCCACCGGAGTGTCACTCGGCCGTGCGCCGGGCCATTTAGGCGAAAACCGGCGAGCCCGCCGAGCGGCTCCTCTTCCTCGTCAACCGCAAGCGCCACCGCGGCGGCACCGCGCCAGATGGCGTCGTCGGGCTCGGGATCGGGCACCAGTTTGGCAAGGTTGCGCTCGATGAAGCCGGTGTCGATCCTGCCGCTGCCAAAATCGGCATGAAGAACGGCGTTGAAC
>DASTID010000102.1:0-9520 GCA_035717905.1 Sphingomicrobium sp.
TACCAGAGGGCAGATTCCCACGCGTTACGCACCCGTGCGCCACTAGACCCGAAGGTCTCGTTCGACTTGCATGTGTTAGGCATGCCGCCAGCGTTCGTTCTGAGCCAGAATCAAACTCTCAAGTTGATGTACGATCGAGCCCCGCTGGAATAAGCAGAGCAAGACCGGCATCTCCGGGAGCCGTTCCTGCACAAATATACAAACTGGTGTGTTTGCGTATGAGGACATCTGGCCATTCCGCCGGAGCAAGCTCCGCCGGGCGGCCATTAAGGAACGGCATAAATTTGACCGATCGACCGATACCCAGAGGCTATCGGAGACCGGGCCGCCGCCCACATGTCCCTTCATCTAAACCGACAATGTCAAAGAGCCGACACGCATCCTCCCCCGGTTCGATTCGTTCCGGGCATCGGTTAGCCGACTAGAGAAGGCGCGAAACGAACGCCGACCCCGAAGAGCCGCGTCCGCTTGCTGGGGGCGCATATATGGGTGGCCCCCCGACGCGTCAACCGGCTTTTTGCAACTTCGTCGCAATCGGCCCGGCAGACACCACGCGGAATCCCCGTCGGGAGCCCCGCGCGTCTCCTCAAGATGGGGGTTCAGCCGCGAACTTCAAGGCGCCAAATCGTTGAAATCGAAACGGATTCTCACGCGCTCTGGATATAGGTCCGCATCGCCTCGGCCTCGGCCTCGATCCGCTCCATGCGGTATTTCACCAGGTCGCCGATCGAGACGATGCCGCGGATCTGGTGCGATTCGACCACCGGCAAATGGCGGATTCGCCGCTGGGTCATCAGGGCGAGCGCGCTCAGCACGTCGGTCGACGGCTCGGCGGTGATCGCCGGCGAGGTCATCACTCGCCCGACCGGCCAGCCGAGCACTTCGGCGCCATGGTCGCGCAGGCAGTAGATCACGTCGCGCTCCGAAATGATGCCGGCGATCCGGCCGTCCTCGACCACCGGCAACGCGCCGATCCTCTTCTCGCCGAGACGGCGGACCACTTCGGACAGGCTCTCGTCGGCGGTGATGGTCTCGACCGCGCTGCCCTTGCCGCCAAGCACTGCTGCTATGGTCATGTCCGAAACTCTCCCGAGACTCGCGTGCGACCGGCCTTGATAGTCCCATGCCTCGCGGCCAAAGGGAAGCCATGCCCGAGCCGGACCAGCTCCCGAGCCCACGCCAGCCGATGATGCGCCGCTTCTGGCGCATCTTCCGGCTGCTCGCGCTGCTGTCGGCGATTATCGCCGCGATCGCCGTGGTGCTTGTCACGTGGGGCGAGGGCGAGGTCCATGCGAGCCTGGTCATCGCCACGGCGCTCGGCGTCGGCCTGACCGTCCTGCTCGGAACGGGCCTGATGACGCTGGTCTTCCTCAGCGCCGAAAGCGGCCACGACGATCAGGCCAACCCGCGCATCCGCGACGAGAAGGACAAGCAATGACCGACCTCGAGCGGGTGCCGATCTTGCGGGTGATGCCGGGACCGACCGACATCAACGCCAACGGCCATATCTTCGGCGGGTGGGTGCTGAGCCAGATGGACATCGCGGCGGGCATCGTCGCTTCGCGCCGCGCCAGGGGGCCGGTGGCCACCGTGGCGATCGAGGCGATGGAGTTCATCGCGCCGATCCACCTGCGCGACCTGATCTCGGTCTATGCCGAGGTCGAGCGCGTCGGGCGCACGTCGATGGGGGTGAGGATCGAGGTCGTCGCCCACCGCGACCTCGGCGCGACCGAGGTCAAGGTGACCGAAGGGCTGTTCACCTTCGTCGCGCTGGATTCGGACCACCGCCCGCGGGCGGTCGACCAGGCCTAGGCCGCGGGCGCGGCCTCGCTGTCGTCCTCCGCGGGCCGCGAACGGGCGCGGCGGCGCGGCTTGGCCGGCGCCTCGTCGGAAGCCGGTCCTGGGGCCTCGTCGGCGCCGATCGCCGGCGGGAGCACGTCGAGCGGCAGGCTGTCGCCGCCGTTCATGCGCCGCGCCGGAGCTTCGGATTGCCCGCCGTCGTCCCGGTCCTGGCGATCGTCACGGGCGGTGCGGGGATGGTCGCGACGGGGCCGGCGCTCGTTGCGCTCCGGCCGCGAGTCTGGCGCCTGTGCCTCCTCGGCCTCGACCATCTCTTCGGCGCCCTCGTCGTCCTCGTCGTCGTCGTCGCGCTGGCGCCGCTGATTTTGATCGTCGAACCGCGCGCGGCTCTCGCCCAGCACGCGGAAATAGTGATCGGCATATTGCAGATAATATTCGGTCTGCACCCGGTCGCCCGCGAGCTGCGCGTCGCGCGCCATGTTCTTGTATTTTTCGAGGAGCTGGGCCGCGTTCCCGCGCTGACGGTTGTCCTGGCGATTGCCCGGCTGTCCGCCGAGATTCTGGCCCCGCTGTCCTCCGCGGCCGCGCCGGCGGCCACCCTGACGATTGTTGATCAAATTGCGCACTTCCCTAACAAAGAAGAAGTCTAGCCCCTTGGCCTGAGGCGGGCCGCGGCCCGATTGTCGGGGGCGGCTCCTGACCCTCTCGTTCCGGTCTGCGCATCAAGAGCGCGGTGCGAACGGCCGATTGCGTCGGGGGTGGGCGAGACGCGCTCTCCAACTTCGCGTGGAGCGGGTCCGGCCCTGACAAGGATGTAGTGGGCCGGAGGCGGTCTGCCAAGCGATTTTGTTCAAACCCCGGTCAGCAGGACCGCGCGGGGCCAGCCGGCAAGGTCCTCGGCGAGGCGGGCGCGGAGACCGTCGCGGGCGAGCAGCGCGGTCACGGACCCGGCCTGATCGGCGCCGATCTCGACCGCGGCGAGCCCGCCGTCCGCCAGCAATGTCGGCAGCTGCGGTGCCAGGGCCCGATAGGCATCGAGCCCCTCCTTGCCGGCGAACAAGGCCTCGTCCGGCTCATATTCGCGGACCCCCGGCCCAAGCTCGTCGGCGTCGCGGATATAGGGCGGGTTGCACAGGATCAGGTCGAAGCGCTCGGCGATGCCCTCGGCCCAATTGCCGAGCTGCAGCTTGACACGCTGCTCGAAGCCGAGCCGCCGCGCGTTGGCGGCGGCATAGGACAAAGCCTGGCGCGAAACGTCGATGCCGATGCCCGTCGCGCCCGGCCAGACGTCCAGCGCGGCGAGCAGCAGCGTGCCCGGCCCGGTGCCGAGATCGAGGATTCGCGACGGGCCGCCGGTCCCTTCGAAATGCACGATCGCCGAGGAGATCAGCACCTCGCTGTCGGGGCGCGGCACGAGCACGCCGGGGCCGACGTGGAGCTCGATGTTCCAGAACGCGCGGCGACCGGTGATATAAGCGACCGGCTCCCCGTTAGCGCGCCGCTCGAGCATGTCCCAGAAACGCTTGGGCACCTGGCGGTCGGGCGGCGCGAGGATCAGCCGGTCGCGGTCGATGTGCAGCGCCTCGGCCATCAGCAGCTCGGCGTCGAGCCGTGCGGTATCGCTGGTCGGTTCCAGCTGGCGCGCCGCCTCGGCCAGCGCGCGGGCGATCGCCTTCACGCCTCTTCCAGCCCCGCCAGCCGTTCGGCTTCATCCTCGGCGGCCAAGGCCTCGACCAGCTCGCCGAGCCCCACCCCCTCGAGAATTGAGTCGAGCTTGTGCAGGGTGAGGTTGATGCGGTGGTCGGTCACGCGCCCCTGCGGGAAATTGTAAGTGCGGATCCGCTCCGAGCGGTCGCCCGAGCCGACCATCGACTTGCGCGCTCCAGCGCGTTCGCTCGCCAGCCGCTCCCGCTCCAGCTCGAACAGCCGCGTGCGCAGCACTTTCAGCGCCTTGGCCTTGTTCTTGTGCTGCGACTTTTCGTCCTGCTGGATCACGACCAGCCCAGTGGGCAGGTGGGTAATGCGCACCGCGCTGTCGGTGGTGTTGACCGACTGCCCACCGGGGCCCGACGAGCGGTAGACGTCGATGCGCAGGTCCCTGTCGTCGATCTGAACGTCGACGTCCTCGGCCTCGGGAAGCACCGCGACCGTCGCCGCGGAGGTGTGAATCCGCCCCCCGCTCTCGGTCACCGGAACCCGCTGGACGCGGTGGACGCCGCTCTCGAACTTCAATTTGGCGAACACGCCGGCGCCGCTGATCGAGGCGATCGCCTCCTTGTAGCCGCCGACTTCGGACGCGCTCGCCGAAATCAGCTCGAACCGCCAGCCCTGCGTCTCGGCGAAGCGCTGGTACATGCGCAGCAGGTCCCCGGCGAACAAGGCCGCCTCGTCGCCGCCGGTGCCGGCGCGGATTTCGAGCATCGCGGCGCGGTCGTCGGCGGCGTCGCGCGGCAGCAGCCGGATCGCCAGCGCGCGCTCGGCTTCGGGCAGCTTGCGGCGAATGTCCTCGGCCTCGGTCGCCGCCATGTCCTTGAGCTCGGGCTCGGCCGACGGGTCGGCGACCATGCCGTTAAGCACTTCGAGCTCGGCGCGCAGCCGCCGCACCTCTCGGGCGGCCGCCGCGACCGGCTCGATCGCCGCATATTCCTTCGACAGCCGCACGAATTCGTCGGGCGAAAGGTCGCCGCGCGCCATGGCGTCGGCAAGCTCCTGCTTGCGCGCCTCGATCGACGCGATCCGTTCCGACGAGATTTGGGTCACCGCCCCAACGCCTCCGCCAGGAGATCGAGCGAGACCGCGCGCTGCTCGCCGGTCGCGAGGTCCTTGAGCTGCGCCTCGCGTCGGTCGAGCTCGTCGTCGCCGATCACCAGCGCATATTTCGCGCCCGCAGAATCGGCCCGGCTCAGCCGCTTCTTCATGTTGCCGCGATAGGCGAGGTCGGCGGCGACGCCCTCGCGACGCAGCCCACTCACGATCTTTTGAGCTTCCGCTTCGGCGCGCGCGCCGATCGGTACCAGCACGACGTCGGGGGTTTCGCGCGGCGGCGCTTCGATCATCATCGCCAGCCGCTCGATCCCGGCAGCCCAGCCGACCGCCGGCGTATGCGGCCCGCCGAGCGTCTCGATCAGCCCGTCATAGCGTCCGCCCGCGATCACCGTCCCCTGCGCGCCGAGCCGGTCGGTCACGAATTCGAACGCCGTGTGCCGGTAGTAGTCGAGCCCGCGAACCAGCCGCGGGTTGCGCACCCACGGCACCCCGGCGGCGTCGAGCCCGGCGGTCACCGCCGCGAAGAAGTCCGATGCCTCGCCGGTCAGATGCGCGTCGACGCTCGGCGCCCCGGCGCAGATCGTCCGGTCGCTCGGGTCCTTGCTGTCGAGGATGCGCAGCGGATTGCGTTCGAGCCGCGCGATGCTGTCCTCGGACAAGCTCGCTTCGTGAGCCCGGAAATAGTCGACCAGCGCAGCCCGCCACGCCTCGCGCGTTTCCGGGTCGCCGAGCGTGTTGAGCTGCAGCGTGACGCCCTCGGCGATGCCGAGATCCTGGAGCAGCTGGTAGCCGAGCGCCAGCAATTCGACGTCGGCCTGCGGCTCGGCCGCGCCGATGATTTCGGCGTCGAGCTGATGGAATTCGCGGAAGCGCCCCTTCTGCGGGCGCTCGTAACGGAAGGCGGAGCCGTGCGTGGCGACCTTGACCGGCGCGTGCTGCTGCCAGCCCTCACTCAGATAGGCGCGGCAGATGCCCGCGGTGAACTCGGGCCTGAGCGTGATCGAATCCCCGCTGCGGTCCTCGAAGCTGTACATCTCCTTCGACACGACATCGGTGGTCTCGCCGATCGTCCGCGCGAACACTTGGGTGTGCTCGATGGTCGGCACCTCGACCCGCTTGAACCCGTACAGCCGGCGCGCGCGGTCGAACGCCGCGACCACCTTTGCCAAGCGGTCGGCGTCTTCGCCAAGCAGGCTTTGCGTACCCCGGACGGGCTGAACGGAACTCATGCCGCGGGGCTAAAGCACAATTTTCGCAAATGCGGAATCAGCGCGGCGGCTGGGCCTACCGTTCGCGCTCGCGCGCCCTGCGGAACGACGCGAACGACGGCAGGAACGACTTGCGGAAGCTGACCATGATCGTCCGGCCGAGCGGGTCGAGCAAATCGGGCTGGTAGCTGAGCGGCACGGCGCCGCTCGCATCGCGCACCTTCGGCCTGGCGTCGAAGACGTTGTTGACTTCGAGCCGCACCTGCGTGCCGCGCAGCCACGGATGGTTCAGCGCCAGCTCGGGCATGTCGCCGGGATTGGCGAACAGCCGAAGGTCGAACGTGGCGAGCGACGAGAAATGGAGATCGTCGCCCGTCAACGCGTCGACCCTGGTGCCGCTGCGCCAGTTGGCGTTGAGCCGCGCGCCGAGGCCGTTGTTGAACCAGCCGGCGCGCCCCTGGACGTCGTGGCGCGGCCGTCCGCCACTCTGGCCGATCGCCTCGCCGTGGAGATAATCGAGCTCGGGCACGCCGGGGCGGATCAGCACCTTGTCGGTCAGCGTGATCGTGTCGGTCAGCGAGAATTGCAGCCGACCGCGGTTGCCGCCGCCAAAGCGGCCCCCGCCGCCGCGACGGCCGCCGAAGCCCCGCTCGCGCTCGGACGGCGGAGAGGGCTGAGAACCGGCCGCTTGCTCGCCGCCGGTCGACGGTCCGCCTCGCCGTCCGCCGCCGAATTGCGCCCGCATTTGGTCGACCACCGACTGGGACGGTCGCCGCGACTTTAGCGGCTTGCTGAGGCTGAAGCCGAGGCGGAGCGTGTCGCGCCGCGCACGGTCGAAATTGACCGGCCGCAAGTCGACGCTGACCAGCTCGCCGTCCGCGTCGCGCACGAAGCGGTCGGGGAAGGCGGCCTCGATCGCCGGAGTCACCGTGAGGTTCGAGAGCGGCCGGTCGGTTGCCGAGTGGACGTAATCGGCGCGCAGCCGCAGGTCGAACTTGGGGAACGGCTGCCAGTTGGCGCCGATCTTGAGCACGCGGTGGCGGTCCGCGAGCAGATCCGGGTTGCCGCCGGTGATCGCATTGACCAGCACGGTCTCGCCGGTGGTGAAGTCGAAGATCCGCGTGCCCGGCGTCTCCAGCACCGGATCGCCGAGCTGCTGGACCGTCGGGGCGCCTTCCTCGCGGGTCCAGCTGGTGATGAAATTCAACCGGTCGAGCGGCGACCAGTTCGCCCCGGCGCCGAGCGTGGTCAGCGTGCCGAAGTCCGACACGCGGTCGATCTCGGCATTGGCGTTGAGGGTCAGGTTGCCGATGGCCCCGAGCGCGCGGTTGCGGCGCGCCACCGGCAGGTCGAGGTTGATCCCGGCGCTTCCGACCGTGCGTCCGAGATCGGTCGAGCTGGTGTCGCCGGCGCGGCGCCGTTCCCCGTCGAGATGAACCGTGCTGACGCCGGCGCGCAGCGTCGTGGTCGCATCGCCCGCGGGCAGCTTGAACAGCTTGCCGTTGGCCGTGCCGGTGAGATCGCCCGAGGCCGTCGTCGTGCGGGCGCGGTCGCGCGAGATGGTCACGTCGTCGCGGTCCGTCCCCGTCACCGAGCGGGCAAGGTCGCCGTTGCCGGTGACGTTCCAGTGCCAGCCGGCCTTGTCCCAGTTGAGCGTGGTGCCGAGGTGGGCGCTGTCGGTGCGGGTGTTTCGGGCGAGCTCTTCGAGCAGCGTGTCGCCGATGCCGATCAGCGACCGGCCCTCGTCGTGCTCGAACTCGGTGTTGAGCGTCGCCGAGACGTTGCCGAGCAGCTGGCGGTTGAGCGTCGCGGTGCCGCGCAGCTGCGTTCGCGACCCGAGCAGCGAGCGCGCCGCCGCCGCTTCGTCGGGGGTAATTCCGTCGGGCGGCTCCCGGGTCGCAATCACGTCGCGCTCGGCTTCGGTCAGGAGCCCGTTGCCCTCGGCGTGCAGGTTCAAGGTCGTCCGCCCGCTGCGGCCGATCATGAGCCGGGTGAGGTCGCCGGTGCCGGCCAAGTAGCCGCCGTCCGTCGCCGCCGTTCCGCCGACCAGCGCGACCGTCGAGCGGAAGCGCTGGCGGAGCACGACGTTGACCACGCGCTGGTCGGCGCGATAGCCGTATTTCAGCGCGACTTCCTCGGGCAGCACCTCGACCCGGCTGATCGCCTCGGTCGGAATGTCGCGCAGCTCGCGGAAGCTCGAAATGCGCTGCCCGTTGAGCAGCAGCACCGGCCGGCCCCCGCCGCGCCCGCGCGCACTGCCGATCTCCGGAGCAAGCGCGTCGAGCAGCTCGTTGATGTTGCTCGCGCCGGTCGCCCGGACGTCGCGCGAATCGAACGTGCGCTCGGGCGGGATGTCGCCGATCACCGAGCCGCGCGGCCGCTGTCCGGTGATGACGATCTCCTCCTCCTCGCCATAGTCGTCGACCGGGGCGAGGTCGGCGGGCTCGGCTTCGGGCGCGGGCTGCGCTTCGGCCGCGCCCTGCTGATCCGACGCCGGCTCCTGTTGCCCGGTGGCCGGCGCCGCGAAAGCGGTGCCAAGCAGAAGTATGGCGATGCGCGGAAAAGTGGGCGTCATTCGGGCCCCGTGCGGCCGGTGAGGTGAATAGCCGCTGACAACGCCCGGAGCTTCGATAAAGTGGCGTCGCCCATCGGCAAATGGTCCGAGCCGCGCTTTGCGATTCAGCGGCAAAGGCTGCTAGGCCGACCCGATCCACGACAGCGATTGAACGAATTCAAGGAGTTGCCTTCATGCGTCGAGCCGTGCTCGTTGTGCTTGCCCTGATGTCCACGAGCGCTCTGGCGGAGGTGCCGCGGCCCTCGCCGAACAGCCGGCCCGAAGCGATCGCGAAGGTCGACCGCATCCCCGCGGCGCGCGACATTCCCTATTCCGGCACGATCCAGCTGACGGTCGACGCGAGCGACGTCACGCGCGGCATCTTCCGCGTTCGCGAGCGCGTGCCGGTGCCGGCGCCCGGCGACCTCGTATTGCTCTACCCCGAGTGGCTGCCCGGCCATCATTCGCCGGTCGGCAAGATCAACAAGGTCGCGGGGTTCCGCGCGAGCGCCGGCGGCAAGGCGCTGCGATGGGTGCGCGATCCGCTCGACGTCTATGCGTTCCATGTCGACGTTCCCGCCGGCGTGACCGCGATCGACGTCGAATTCGACTATGTCTCGCCGACCGAAGGCGACCAGGGCCGCATCGTCGCAACGCCCGACATGGCGAGCATCCAGTGGATCGCGACCTCGCTCTACCCGGCAGGTTATTATGTCCGCCGGATTCCGGTCCAGGCTTCGGTGATCGTTCCGACGGGCTGGAAAGTGGCGACGGCGCTTCGCCCGAGCGGCCAGAGCGGCAACCGCATCGACTATCCGACGACCAGCTACGAGGTGCTCGCCGATTCGCCGCTGATCGCCGGCGCGCATTTCCGCCGAATCCCGCTGACACCCGACGTCACGCTGAACGTCATCGGCGATACCGCGGAGGAGCTTGCCGCGACGCCCGAGCAGATCGCCGCACACAAGCGGCTGGTCGAGCAGGCGGTGAAGGCGTTCGGGAGCCAGCACTACGACCATTATGATTTCCTGCTGACCATTTCGGACCAGCTCGGCGGCATCGGGCTCGAGCATCACCGCAGCTCCGAAGACGGCGTCAAGCGCGGCTATTTCACCAAGTGGGACGAGAAGCTGCGCGAGCGCAACCTGTTGCCGCACGAGTTCAGCCATAGCTGGGACGGCAAGTTCCGCCG
>DASTID010000103.1:0-3835 GCA_035717905.1 Sphingomicrobium sp.
CGATTCGACCGCTTCGGGCGTGCCGAGCCGGGCGAGCGCCTCGACGGTTCCCAAGTCTTCGCCATCGCCCGGTTGCGGAACGCGCCGGGGCCTGCGCGGCCGATCTTTCCGCGGCATCAGCACGCCCGCAATCAGCGCGACGCCGAATATCAAACCCGCGAGCGGCCAGAATCCCATCGTGCCATTGTAATCCACCGAGCGCGGGCCCGGCAATGTTGCAATCGCCGGACCCCCGGTTAAGCCCCTCACAACGATTCCCGCCGCCGAGGACCCGCATCGCATGAAAATCATGTCCGGCAACGCCAACCTGCCGCTCGCGCGGGCGATCGCCGGCTATCTCGAGTTGCCGCTGACCGACGCCAGCGTGCGCCGCTTCGCCGACGAGGAGGTGTTCGTCGAGATCAACGAGAACGTCCGCGGCGAGGACGTGTTCGTGATCCAGTCGACCAGCTACCCGGCCAACGACAATCTGATGGAGCTGTTGATCTGCATCGACGCGCTGAGGCGCGCGTCGGCCAAGCGCATCACCGCGGTGCTCCCTTATTTCGGCTACGCCCGACAGGACCGGAAACCCGGCCCGCGCACACCGATCTCCGCCAAACTGGTCGCCAATTTGATCACCACCGCGGGCGCCAACCGGGTGCTGTCGATCGACCTCCATGCCGGCCAGATCCAGGGCTTCTTCGACATCCCGACCGACAACCTCTTCGCCTCGCCGGTGATCGCGACCGACATCCACGCCCGCTTCGGCAACCGCGAGCTGATGGTCGTCTCGCCCGACGTCGGGGGCGTGGTCCGCGCGCGCGGCCTCGCCAAGCGGCTCAACAACGCGCCGCTGGCGATCGTCGACAAGCGCCGCGAGCGGGCCGGCGAATCCGAGGTGATGAACATCATCGGCGACGTCGCGGGCCGCACCTGCATCCTGGTCGACGACATCGTCGATTCGGCCGGCACCCTGTGCAACGCCGCCGCGGCGCTCAAACAAGAAGGCGCCGCGGACGTGTTCGCTTACTGCACCCACGGTGTGCTGTCGGGCGGCGCGGCGGCGCGCGTCGCCAAGTCGGAACTGAGCGAGCTGGTCGTCACCGATTCGATCTGGAGCGGCGAGCCCGACCCCAAGGACAGCAAGATCCGCCGCCTGACGGTCGCGCCTCTGCTCGCCGAAGCGGTCAAGCGCATCTCGGACGAGGCGAGCGTCTCCAGCCTGTTCGACTGACATGCCTTCAGTCCTCATCACCGGCGCCAACCGCGGCATCGGGCTCGAGTTCGCGCGGCAATATGCGGACGCGGGATGGGCGGTGATCGCGACGGCGCGGCAGCGGAGCGCCGAGCTCGACGCGCTCGGGGTGCGGGTCGAATCGCTCGATCTTGCCGACGCCGAGGCCGTCGCCGCGTTCCCGGAGAAGATCGACGGGCCGCTCGACTTGCTCATCGCCAACGCCGGCACCAGCGAGCCGAAGGACCCGACGACCGCGGACGACGCGCGCGATTGGCAGGCGATGACGATGGTCAACGCGATCGCGCCCTACATGCTGGCCCGCGCCTTGCTCGCGCGCATGGCCGACGGCGGCAAGATGATCGCCATTTCGAGCGGGATGGGCAGCATCGCCGACAATCACGGGGGCTGGGTGCCCTATCGCACCTCGAAGGCCGCGCTCAATATGGCCTGGAGCAGCCTCGCGCTGGAGGCCAAGCCCCGCGGGATCGCCTGCGTGCTGTTCAGCCCGGGCTGGGTGAAGACGCGCATGGGCGGCGCCGGCGCGCAGATCAGCGCGCAGGAGAGTGTCACCGACATGCGCGCGCTGATCGGCAAGCTGACGATCGCCGACAGTGGCCGCTTCCTCCGCCGCAACGGCTCGGAGCTGCCATGGTAGGTTGCGAATCCGCCGATCGCCCTCTATAGGCGCGCGCTTCCAAGTCATTGGAAACAACAGAACGGCCCGGCCGAAAGGGCTGCCGTGGCGGTTCGGATAACTCGCTCCTCAAGGGAGTAAAGGAGAGAAAATGCCCAAGCTGAAGACCAAGAGCGGCGTCAAAAAGCGCTTCAAGCTCACGGCGACCGGCAAGATCAAGCACGGGGTCGCGGGCAAGCGTCACCGGCTGATCAGCCACAACGCCAAATACATCCGCCAGAACCGCGGCACAGAGATCCTCGCCGACGCCGACACGGCGCGTGTGAAGGCCTGGGCCCCGTACGGCCTGAAGTAAGGAGGCCGAGACATGGCACGCGTCAAACGGGGTGTGACCACCCGCGCCAAGCACAAGCGCATCCTCGACAATGCGAAGGGCTATTACGGCCGCCGCAAGAACACCATCCGAATCGCCCGCCAGGCGGTCGAGAAGGCCGGGCAATATGCCTATCGCGACCGCAAGGTGAAAAAGCGGAGCTTCCGCGCTTTGTGGATCCAGCGGATCAACGCCGCGGTCCGCGCCGAAGGCATGACCTACGGCCAATTCATCCACGCGCTGAAGCTCGCCGGCATCACCCTCGACCGCAAGGTGCTCGCCGACATCGCGATGCACGAGGCCGAGGCGTTCAGCGGGATCATCGCCCAGGCAAAAGGCGCGCTGGAGAAGAAGGCGGCCTAAGCTTCCTATCTCGGAGCAGTCGCAAGGGCGCGGGCGGTCTGGCCTTCCGCGCCCTTTTGCTTATGGGCGGACCAGCATGAACGACGGTTCGAAGCTGCTGGACGAAATCGGCGCGGCCGCCGACCTTGCCGCGCTCGACGCGGTGCGCGTGCGGCTGCTCGGCAAGTCGGGCGAGATCACCGCCAGGCTGAAGTTGCTCGGCGCGATGGACCCGGAAGCCCGCGCAAAGGAAGCGCCGAAGGTCCACGCGCTGCGCGAACGGGTCGCTGCCGCGATCGCCGCGCGCAAGGACGCGCTCGAGAACGCCGAACTCGACCAGCGGCTCGCGACCGAGCGGCTCGACCTGTCGCTTCCGGCGCCCGACAGCGTCGGCGGCACCGTGCATCCGGTCAGCCAGGTGATGGACGAGCTCGCCGAGATTTTCGCCGACCTCGGCTTTTCGGTCGCCGAAGGGCCCGAGATCGAGACCCAATGGTATAATTTCACCGCGCTCAACATGCCCGAGAACCATCCGGCGCGGGCGATGCAGGACACATTCTATCTCGAGCCCAAGGACGGCGAGGCCGAGCCCCGCGTGCTGCGCACCCACACCTCGCCGGTGCAGATCCGGACCATGGAGGCGACGCCGCCGCCGCTCCGGCTGATCGCGCCGGGCCGGGTCTACCGCTCCGACAGCGACGCGACCCACACGCCGATGTTCCACCAGATCGAGGGCCTGGTGATCGACAAGCACATCCACATGGGCCACCTCAAGTGGACGCTCGAGACTTTCCTCAAGGCGTTCTTCGAGCGCGACGACATCGCGATCCGCATGCGCCCGTCCTATTTCCCGTTCACCGAGCCGTCGGCCGAGGTCGACGTCGGCTGGTCGATGGAGAAAGGCCGCCGCGTCGTCGGCGGCGCCGAAGGGTGGATGGAAGTGCTGGGCAGCGGCATGGTCCACCCGAAGGTGCTCGCCAATTGCGGGCTCGACCCGGACGAATGGCAGGGCTTCGCCTTTGGCACGGGCGTCGACCGGCTGGCGATGCTCAAATATGGCATGGACGACTTGCGCGCCTTCTTCGACGGCGACATCCGCTGGCTCAAGCATTTCGGCTTCCGGGCGCTCGACGTGCCGACGCTGAGCGGGGGCGTGGGCGCATGAAGTTCACCCTGTCTTGGCTCAAGGACCATCTCGACACCGACGCCTCGCCCGATGAGATCGCCGAGACGCTGACCCGCATCGGGCTGGAGGTCGAGGACGTGG
>DASTID010000104.1:0-10463 GCA_035717905.1 Sphingomicrobium sp.
TCGCCGGGCCACCTCGGCTACGCGTTCAACGGCGCCGTGTTCCGCGGCGAATATGCGGTCGGCGGCTCGCTCGCCTACCGGCTGCCCGGTCCCCGGTCGTTTGCGGTGACCGCGGGCTTTTCCTACGCCGGCAACAAGAACAACGCCGCGCGCATCGGCGTCGCCGGCGAGTTCTGACGCCGGCCTCCGCGCGACGCGCTTTCACAACACAGACGAGGTTCGCCCCGCCGATGCGGGACGTTCAAGCGGGAGAAGAAGCCATGTTTCGTCATTCAGCGATCATTTCAGCATCTGTGCTCGCCTTGACTACGGCGGTCGCACCTTCGGCGGCCAATGCCGGCAACGTATGCGATCTAGCACCCGTTCCGCCGGCCAATGACGCAGCATTTGCACAAGGGACGCTGGCACTGGCGTGCGGCGTCGATTCAAACGCGTCGGAAGATTATGCGACTGCCATCGGTACGGCTGCCGGCGGCCATGCCGACGGCACAACGGCGATCGGGGCGGGGGCGCTCGCGATGGACACCACGGCACTGATCGGCGGAAACGGACCCGGAAGCGTGCCCGCGGATGGCAACGGCACCGCGACAGCCGTGGGCTATGCCGCTTATGCCTTCGGCCAGAACACGCTTGCGATCGGCGATTCGGCCGCCGTCGGCGTGAATGTTACATTTCCCGCTCCAGGGCAGATCCGGGTGGAGGCGGTGCGCTACGGAACGGCGGTCGGAAGCGCGAGCTTCGTCAATTCCTTCGCCGGGACCGCGCTCGGCGCCGAGAGCGAGGCGTCCGGCGAGGAGGCGCTCGCGGTCGGCTGGACGGCCACGGCCACTGCCAACGGCGCGGTGGCGATCGGTGCGGCCAGCGACGTCTCCGGCGAATTCGCGACCAGCGTCGGCCGCAACGCCGATGTGAGTGGCGCCCAGGCCGTGGCGATGGGCGCGCTTACCGACGCGACAGCGACTGGCGCAGTTGCCATAGGTGGAGACGCCAATGATGACCTGTCCGGCGCACAGGCGACCGCGGAGGGAGCGGTCGCGCTCGGCGCCGACAGCTCGGCGAGCGCGGCGAACAGCGTCGCCATCGGCGCCGGGTCCATCGCCGATGAGGAGAATAGCGTCTCCGTCGGCTCCGCCGGCAATGAGAGGCGCGTCACCAACGTCGCGGCCGGAGTCAACGCGACCGACGCGGTCAACGTCAGCCAGCTTCAGGCCGTGACCGGCGACGTCTCCGGCGTAGTGACCGACCTTGCCGAGACCAACGTCGCCGTTACCGCCAACACCACCGCCATTGCCGCCAACACGACCGACATCGCCGATCTCCAGACCGGCCTTGCCGACACCAACGCCGCGCTCGGCGCGCTCGACGGGCGGGTCGGTGCGCTGGAGGCGGTGACGGCCAACCTCGACGAGCGGTTCGACGACGTTAAGGACCGCTCCGATGCGGGGACGGCTGTCGCGGTCGCATTGTCGGGGGCGATGTTCCTGCCGGGCAAGACCTTCAACCTGACCGGCAACGTCGGCGCTTATCGCGGCGCGGTCGCGGGCGCGATGCAGATCGGCGCGCTGGTCGGCGACAGCGTCGCCATCAACGCCGGCGTCGCGCATGGTTTCAACAAGGGCGGGAAGACGGCGCTGCGCGCCGGCTTCACGGTCGGCTGGTGAAAGGCGCGTTGATGAACATTCCCAGCCGAATGATGGCCACGGCGCTGCTCGCCGCCGGCGGGATGATCCTGCTGTCGGCGTGCGACAAATCCGGGCCCGCCAACCGCGTCGATAATTTGTCGGAACCCGGCGCGCAGCCCGATTCCTCGGAGTCGACGCCCGTCCCGGACGCGTGCACGTTCATTCCCAAGGCGGAGCTCGAGCGCCTCGTCGGCCGCGAGCTTCGCGACGGGGATCGCAACGATGCCCCGGCCGGCTTCTCGCAGTGCGATTTCGAAACGCCGACGGGATCGGCGACGACCCGGACGTTCGACAATCCGCCGCTTCCCGACGCGGCCGGGTTCAGCTCGGTCACGATCACCACGCACCCGACGAGCGCGCAAACGTTCGCGCAGTCGCGCCAGGCGATCGGGTCCGCCGCGGAGCCGGTCACCGGCATCGGCGACGCCGCTTATTTCGAAGGGGCGGGGACGATCCACGTCAGGGCGGGCAACCGCGGTCTCGGCATTCGCCTGCACGTCAGCGAGCCCGAGACCGAGGCCGGGCGGCAGACCCTGCGCAAGGTGATGCTGTCGCTGGCGACGAGCGGAGCCGCCAGGCTTTAGCTAGCGGCCGGGCGGGTCGGCTTCTTCCCGCCTGGCCGCGCCCGCCGCCGGCCCCGCGCCGGCGGCGGGCAACGTTATGGACTTGGTCCGCCGCACCCCCATTTGGCGGCAATGCTTGCGCGCGCTCGCGGGCGCTCGCAAGGACTGCGGGTGGATACTTCGGCCAGCCTTTCGCCGCGGACCGCGCGGCCGTGGAGCGACGAGCTCCGCGCGACCCTGGCGCTCGCCTGGCCGCTGATCCTCGCCAACGTCACCCAGCAGGTGATCCAGGCGACCGACGTGCTGCTGATGGGGCGGCTCGGCGCGACGCAGCTCGCCGCCGCGACCCTCGCACTCAACCTCACCTGGACGTTCAGCCTGTTCCTGTTCGGGCTGATCACCGCCTCGTCGCCGATGATGGCCACCGCGCTCGGCCAGCGGTCCAACGCCGTGCGCGACGTGCGCCGGACCTTCCGCGCCGGTCTGTGGCTGATCGCCGTCGTCCTTCCGCCTTACTGGGTGCTGCTGTGGCACGTCGGCGAGCTGATGCGCGCGTTCGGCCAATCGGACGAATTGGCGAGCCAGGGCGAGACCTTCCTGCGCGCCTACATGTGGTGCACCGCGCCGTGGCTGCTGTTCCAGCTGCTGCGCAACTTCGTCTCGGCGCTCGAGCGGCCGCGCGTCGTCCTCTGGCTCAGCCTCGGCGGAATCGCGCTCAACGCCTTGCTCAGCTGGGCGTTGATCTTCGGCCATTTCGGGCTTCCGGCGCTCGGCCTGGTCGGCGGGGGCCTCGGAAGCACGCTGACCTGGCTGATCATGAGCGGCGCGCTTATCGCGGTCACGTCGCTCGATCGCCGGTTCCGCCGCTTCCATTTGTTCGGCAATTGGTGGCGGTTCGATCGTCACCGGACGGTGGCGCTGGTCAGGCTGGGCTGGCCGATCGGCCTGACCATGGCGCTGGAAATGGGCGTGTTCGCGCTCGCCGCTTATTTCATGGGCTGGCTCGGCGCACCGGCGGTGGCCGCGCACGCGATCGCGCTGCAGATCGCGGCGCTGACCTTCATGGTCCCGCTCGGGCTCGGCCAGGCGGTGACGGTGCGCGTCGGGCTCGCGCTCGGGCGCGGGGATGCGGCCAGCGTCGCCCGGGCCGGCTGGACCGCCTGGGTGCTCGGCGTCGGCTTCATGGGGGCGATGGCGCTGGCGATGTGGAGCGCGCCGCGCTTCCTCGTCACCTTGTTCATCGCCGACAGCGCCGCGAACGCCGGCGTCATCGCGCTGGCAATCAGCTTCCTGCGCATCGCCGCCGCCTTCCAGCTGGTCGACGGCGCCCAGGTGATCGGCGCGGGGATGCTGCGCGGGCTGCACGACACGCGCTGGCCGCTGATGTTCGCTTTGGTCGGCTATTGGGTGGTCGGGCTCGGCATCGGCTCGTGGCTGGCGTTCGCCGCGGACTGGCGCGGCGTCGGCATCTGGACCGGGCTCGCGAGCGGGCTCGCGGTGGTCGCGGTGCTGATGCTGGCGCGGTGGATCATGCGCGGCCGGCTCGGCCTGACCCGCCTTCGCCACTCATAATCATTTCGTTCGGCGCAGGACCCGTTGACGGATGAACGGGGCACAACCATATGCGCGGCATCGCTGGCACTCTCCTTGCGGGAGTGCCAACGCGCATGTTCAACAATTCAAGGAAGAGGGATTCAACCCATGGGTTTCAGGCCGCTTCATGACCGCGTCCTCGTCCGCCGGGTCGAGGCCGACGAGAAAAGCGCCGGCGGGATCATCATCCCCGACACGGCGAAGGAAAAGCCGCAGGAGGGCGAAGTCGTCGCCGTCGGCACCGGGGCCAAGTCCGAAGAGGGCAAGCTCACCCCGCTCGACGTCAAGGCCGGCGACAAGATCCTGTTCGGCAAATGGTCGGGCACCGAGGTGAAGATCGACGGTGAGGACCTGATCATCATGAAGGAAAGCGACATCCTAGGGATCGTCGGCTGACCTCATATTCGCGCTCGTCAGTGCGAACATTCGGAACATTCAGAAACTGAAAGGGTAGCCAGATGGCAGCCAAGGACGTGAAATTCAGCCGCGATGCGCGCGAGCGCATCCTCGCCGGCGTCGACATCCTCGCCAATGCGGTGAAAGTGACGCTCGGCCCCAAGGGCCGCAACGTCGTCATCGAGAAGAGCTTCGGCGCGCCGCGCATCACCAAGGACGGCGTCACCGTCGCCAAGGAGATCGAGCTCAAGGACAAGTTCGAGAACATGGGCGCGCAGATGGTGCGCGAGGTGGCCTCGAAGACCAACGACATCGCCGGTGACGGAACCACCACCGCGACCGTGCTCGCTCAGTCGATCGTCCGCGAGGGAATGAAGTCGGTCGCCGCGGGCATGAACCCGATGGACTTGAAGCGCGGCATCGATCTCGCGGTCACCAAGGTCGTCGCCGACCTCAAGGATCGCTCGAAGGACGTGTCGGGCTCCAACGAGATCGCCCAGGTCGGGATCATCTCGGCCAACGGCGACAAGGAAGTCGGCGAGAAGATCGCCGAGGCGATGGAGAAGGTCGGCAAGGAAGGCGTGATCACGGTCGAGGAGGCCAAGGGCCTCGAGTTCGAGCTCGACGTGGTCGAGGGCATGCAGTTCGACCGCGGCTATCTCTCGCCCTACTTCATCACCAACCCGGAGAAGATGCAGGTCGAATTGAGCGACCCCTACATCCTCATCCACGAGAAGAAGCTCAGCAACCTCCAGGCGATGCTGCCGATCCTCGAGGCCGTGGTGCAGTCGGGTCGTCCGCTGCTGATCATCGCCGAGGACATCGAGGGCGAGGCGCTCGCCACCCTGGTGGTCAACAAGCTGCGCGGCGGCCTCAAGGTCGCGGCGGTCAAGGCGCCGGGCTTCGGCGATCGCCGCAAGGCGATGCTCGAGGACATCGCGATCCTCACCGGGGGCGAGATGATCAGCGAGGATCTCGGCATCAAGCTCGAGAACGTCACCACCAACATGCTCGGCCAGGCCAAGCGCGTCACGATCGACAAGGACAATACGACGATCGTCGACGGCGCCGGCGCGAAGGAGGCAATCGAGGCCCGCGTCGGCGCGATCCGCCAGCAGACCGAGACCACGACGTCCGACTACGACCGCGAGAAGCTGCAGGAGCGGCTGGCGAAGCTCGCCGGCGGCGTCGCGGTGATCAAGGTCGGCGGCGCGTCCGAGGTCGAGGTCAAGGAGCGCAAGGACCGCGTCGACGACGCGCTCCATGCGACCCGCGCGGCGGTCGAGGAAGGCATCGTCCCCGGCGGCGGCACGGCGCTGCTCTACGCGACCAAGGCGCTCGATGGGCTCAAGGGCGAGAACGACGACCAGACCCGCGGCATCGACATCATCCGCAAGGCGCTTCAGTCGCCGCTTCGGCAGATCGCCGAGAACGCCGGCCACGACGGCGCGGTGGTCGCGGGCAAGCTGATCGACGGCAACGACGCGACGCTCGGCTTCAACGCCCAGACCGAGGAATATGAGAACCTCGTGGCCGCGGGCGTGATCGACCCGACCAAGGTCGTCCGCGCGGCGCTTCAGGACGCGGCTTCGGTCGCCGGCCTGCTGATCACCACCGAGGCGACGATCGCCGAAGTGGCGGACGACAAGCCGGCTCCGGCGATGGCCGGCGGCGGAATGGGCGGAATGGACTTTTAGTCCAGCCGTTCAGTCCGAGCGATTGGAAGGGCCGGGGGAGCGATCCTCCGGCCCTTCTTCATTGCGGGCCATGGCGTTGAGCATGTCCTCGGCCTCGTTGAGCTGATCGGATTGCTCGGCGGTCGGCGCCGGCGGGCCGTGATCGCGGCAGCTTGCGGCCGCCAGCGCGAGGACCAGGATCGCAATTCTCATCCCGCTCGAAGTACCACTTGCCGCGAAAATAAAAAAAGGGCCGCTCCGAGGAGCGGCCCTTCGCTGTTGGCGGGGACTGGCGACTTAGTGGGTCGCGTTGTCCGCCGCGTTGCTGACCGAGTCGGCCGCGTTGTCGACGGCGTCGCCGGCATTCTCCAGCGCGTTGCCGGCCGCGTCGAGCGCGTTGTCGGCGGCGTTGGTCGCGTCGGTGGTCGCCGCGTTGACGTCATACTCGGCGTTGTTCTCGACGGCGGTTTCGTTGGCCGCGTTGTTGTCAGCGGCGGTGTTGTTGCACGCGGCAAGGCCGAGCGCGAGGACCAGAGCGGTCACAGCAGCCTTCATCATGATCGTTCCACTCCCATCAATGGCGCCCAAAGGCGGGCGCCGGTCTCGGCCATGGCGAGTCGCTTCCGGCCAGGCGGGCGGCAATAGCGGCAATCTCTACCGCTGCACAAGGGATTATTTTACCACGCGGAATTGACCATATAAAGATATCTTTATATCCTTATCTCGATGATGACGACCCTCCCGCTGGCCGATCGATTCCAGGCGCTCGCGGACCAGACGCGGCTGCGCATCCTGGCGCTTTTGCGGGCGATGGAACTGTCGGTCGGCGAGCTTGCCCAGGTGCTCGGGCAAAGCCAGCCGCGCGTGTCGCGGCACCTCAAGATCCTCGCCGACGCCGGCGTGCTCGAGCGCCGCAAGGAGGGCAGCTGGGTGTTCCTGACGCTGGCCGAGTCCAACCAGCTCGAGCCGATGTTCTCATTGCTCGACGGCTGGGTCGATGCGCCGATCGAGCGCCTGTTCGCGGCCGACGCGCAGCGCACCGAAGCGATCCGCGCCGAGCGCGCCGAGGCCGCCAACCGCTATTTCGCGGGCCATGCGGAGGTCTGGGACCAGATCCGCTCGCTGCATGTCGCGGAAAGCGACGTCGAGGGCGCGATCGATCGGGCGCTGGGCAGCCGCCCGCTCGGACGGCTGGTCGATATCGGCACCGGCACCGGGCGCATGATCGAATTGTTCGGTCCGCGCGCCAGCCAGGCGATCGGCATCGACCGGTCGTCGGAGATGCTGCGCCTCGCGCGGGTCAAGCTCGAGAGCGCGGGGATCGCGTCGAGCCTGCGCCAGGGCGACATGTACGCGCTGCCGCTGCCCGACCATTCCGCCGACAGCGTCATCATCCACCAGGTACTGCACTACGCCCACTCGCCCGCGGCGGCGATCGGCGAGGCGGCGCGCGTGCTGGCGCCCGGCGGCGCCTTGCTGGTGGTCGATTTCGCCGCTCACGAGCGCGAAGAGCTGCGCGAGCAGGATGCCCACATTCGCCTCGGCTTCGAGGACGAGGTGATGACCGGCTGGTTCGCGTCGGCGGGCTTAAGCATCGACCATATCGAGCATTTGGAGGGCGGCGAGCTGACCGTCACCTTGTGGCTCGGGTCGAAGGACGAGCTGCGCCAGCGGAGGGCGGCATGAACGCCTTCGAGCAGCTGAGCCACCATCAGCCGCTGTTTGCCGAGGCGCGCGGTGACATCGAGGTCAGCTTCGAATTCTTCCCGCCCAAGAGCGAGGCGATGGCGGAGACTCTGTGGAGCTCGATCCAGACGCTCGCGCCCCTCGGTCCGCGGTTCGTCTCGGTCACTTATGGCGCGGGCGGCTCGACCCGCGAGCGGACCCACGCGACCGTCGAGCGGATTCTGACCGAGACGCCGCTGACTCCGGCCGCCCATCTTACTTGCGTCGGAGCGACGCGCGACGAGATCGACTCGATCGCGCGCGATTATTGGCAGCTTGGTGTTCGGCATATCGTCGCGCTGCGCGGCGACTCGCCCGAGCCCGGGACTAAATATCGGCCGCACCGGGACGGCTATCGCGACGCGACCGAGCTCGTCGCCGGGCTCAAGGCGGTGGCGCCGTTCGACATCTCCGTCGCCGCTTATCCCGAAACGCACCCGGATTCGTCGACCCGCGCGTTCGACCTCGACAATCTCAAGCGCAAGGTCGACGCCGGCGCGAGCCGGGCGATCACCCAGTTCTTCTTCTCGCCCGACTGCTTCTTCCGCTTCCGCGACGAGGCCGCGGCGGCGGGGATCGCGGCCGAGATCGTCCCCGGCATCCTGCCGGTGTCCAACGTCGCGCAGACCCGCCGCTTCGCCGAAATGTGCGGCGCCTCCATTCCCGCCTGGCTGAACGGCCTGTTCGAAGGGCTCGACGACCTGCCGGCCGCGCGCCAGCTCATTGCCGCCACGGTCGCCGCCGAGCTGTGCGGCCAGCTCTACGCGGGCGGCGTCCGCCACTTCCATTTCTACACGCTCAACCGGGCCGAGCTCAGCTACGCGATCTGCCACCTGCTCGGCGCGAGGGCCCAAAGGGAAGCAGCGCCATGAGCGCCGCCGCCACCTTCCGCGCCGAGGCGGCCAGGCGCATCCTGATAAAGGACGGCGCCTACGGCACGCTGATCCAGGCGCGGCGCCTGAAGAGCGCCGATTATTGCGCCGGGCTCGACCTGATCAAGGACCAGCGCGGCAACAACGACCTTCTGAACCTGACGCAGCCGGAAGTGGTGCGCTCGATCTGCGAGAGCTTCGCCGAGGCCGGCGTCGACCTGCTCGCGACCAACAGCTTCAACGCCAACGCGATCAGCCAGGCCGATTTCGGGGCCGAAACGCTGGTTGCCGACATCAACCGGAAGTCGGCGCAAATCGTCCGCGACGTCGCCGACCGCTTTGCCGCGAAGCAGGGCAAGCCGGTCTGGGTCGCCGGCGCGCTCGGGCCGACCAACAAGACGCTGTCGCTGTCGCCCAACGTCAACGATCCGGCCTTCCGCGAGGTCGACTTCGACGAGGTCAAGACGGTCTATCGCGAGCAGGTCGATGCCCTGGTCGAGGGCGGCGTCGACTTCATCCTGGTCGAGACGGTGTTCGACACGCTGAACGCCAAGGCGGCGATCATGGCTACGCTGGAGGCGGAACAGGCGCTCGGCCGCGAGCTGCCGCTGATGGTGTCGATGACCCTGACCGACCTGTCGGGCCGCAACCTCTCCGGGCACACGGTCGAGGCGTTCTGGGCGTCGGTGCGCCACGCGCGCCCGGTAACCATCGGCCTCAATTGCTCGTTTGGCGCCGCGCAACTGCGGCCGCACCTCGCCGCGCTGGCAAGTGTCGCCGACACTTTGGTGATGGCTTACCCCAACGCCGGGTTGCCCAACGAGCTCGGGGAATATGACGAAGCGGCGGAAGAGACCGCCGCCCAGGTCCGCGAGTGGATCGACAGCGGCCTGGTCAACGTCGTCGGCGGCTGCTGCGGGACGACCCCGCGGCATATCGCCGCAATTGCCGGGGCGGCGCGTGATTGCACGCCGCGCGCCGTCCCGGCTGCCCGCAACGGCACGCTGCTCGCCGGGCTCGAGCCGATGGTGATCGCTGCGTGAATCGGATGATCGCACAGGGGACAGTCCCCTCGGGGACTGTCCCCGAGATGGCGTCGGCCGGCGCGCGATTCGTCAATATCGGCGAGCGCTGCAACGTCACCGGCTCGGCGCGCTTCAAGAAACTGGTCCTCGCCGGCGACTATGAGACGGCGGTCGAGGTCGCCCGCGACCAGGTCGAGAACGGCGCCCAGATCCTCGACGTCAACATGGACGAGGCCTTGCTCGACGGCGAGCAGGCGATGGCGACGTTCCTGAAGCGCATCGCCGCCGAGCCGGACATCGCCCGCGTGCCCGTGATGGTCGACAGCTCCAAGTGGAGCGTGATCGAGGCCGGCCTCAAATGCGTGTCGGGCAAGCCGATCGTCAATTCGATCAGCTTGAAGGAGGGCGAAGCCGCGTTCCTCCAGGTCGCGCGCAAGTGCCGCGCTTATGGCGCCGCGACGGTGGTCATGGCCTTCGACGAGGTCGGCCAGGCCGACACCGCCGAGCGCAAGGTCGCGATCTGCGAGCGCGCATACAAATTGCTCGTCGCGGACGGCAGCGAGCCCAGCGACATCATCTTCGATCCCAACGTCTTCGCGGTCGCGACGGGCATCGACGAGCACCGCCGCTATGCGCTCGATTTCATCGAGGCGGCGGGCGAGATCCGCACCCGCTGCCTCGGCGTCCACATCTCGGGCGGGCTGTCGAACCTCAGCTTCTCGTTCCGCGGCAACGAGCCGGTACGCCGCGCGATGCACAGCGTGTTCCTTTATCACGCGATCCCCGCGGGCATGGACATGGGCATCGTCAACGCCGGCCAGCTCGACGTCTATGACGCGATCGATCCCGAGCTGCGCGAAGCCTGCGAGGACGTGATCCTCGACCGGCGCGACGATGCCACCGAGCGGCTGATCACGATCGCCGAGAAGTA
>DASTID010000105.1:0-11358 GCA_035717905.1 Sphingomicrobium sp.
CGCGGACCGGCCGCTGACCCTCGCGGGCGTTCCGACCGGCTTCCTGCCGTGGCTCGCGGCCGACCTTGCGCGTGCCGCCCACGGCACCGGAAAAGGCGCCAGAGCGGTGGTGATCGCCGCCGACGAAGCGGCGATGCGAGCGATCGCGGACACGGTGCCGCTGTTCGCGCCCGAAGTGGATGTCGTCACCTTGCCCGGCTGGGACTGCCTGGCCTACGACCGGGCATCGCCGGCGCTGCGGGTCATGGCCGAGCGGCTGGCCGCCTTGAACGCCTTGCAGGGCAAAAGCGAGCGGCCGCAGCTCCTGGTGTCGACCGCGAGCGCGGCGAGCCAGCGGCTGCTGACGCCGTTCCGTATCCGCCAGCTGACCCGCCGCATCGCCGCCGGCGAGCGGATCGCGCGCGAGGCGCTGGTCGACCAGCTGCAGGCGCTCGGCTTCGAGCGCACCGACGCCGTCGCCGAGCATGGCGAATATGCGGTGCGCGGCTCGCTGATTGACCTGTTCCCGCCGGGCGCGGAGCAGGCGCTGCGGCTCGATTTCTTCGGCGACGAGATCGACAGCCTGCGCGCTTTCGACCCGGCCGACCAGCGCTCGACCGACAAGGTCGAGTCGTTCACCCTGATGCCGGCGTCGGAAGCCCTGCTCGACGCCGACAGCATCAAGCGCTTCCGCTCGCGCTACCGCGAGGAATTCGGCGCCACCGCGACCCAGGACCCGCTCTACCAGGCGATCTCCGACGGACGGCGGATGGCCGGGATGGAGCATTGGCTGCCGCTGCTCGAAGAGTCGCTCGCGACGCTGTTCGACCATCTTGGCGAGCATGACCTGATCCTGCGCGACGCGGCCGCCGACCGCGCGCTCGACGCGCGGCGCGAAGCGGTCGAGGATTATTACCAGAACCGGGTCCGGGCGACCGCCGCCGAGCCGGGCAGCTATCGCCCGCTCGAGCCTGGCGCGCTCTATCTCGGCTCCGACGAATGGGCGGATCGCGCAAGCGGCTGGCCGATCCACCTCGCCTCGCCCTTCCCCGAAGCGGAATCGGAGCGGACCATCTCGTTCGGGGTCGAGCCGGCGCGCGATTTCGCGCCAGAGCGCGCGCAGCAGGCCAATGTCTATGAGGCCGTCGCCGAGCATGTCGCCAGGCTGCGGCGAACCGGCCGCAAGGTCGTGCTTGCAAGCTACACGCGGGGTGCGCGCGAGCGGCTTTCGGGCTTGCTCGAAGAGCATGGGCTGAAGGCGCAGAAGGCGGTCGACAGCTGGCAGCAGGCGCTCGGCAGCAAGACCCAGCCGGCGCTGATGGTCCTGCCGCTCGAGCACGGCTTCACCACCGCCGACGTCGCGATCCTCACCGAGCAGGACATGCTCGGCGACCGGCTGGTGCGCCGGCGCAAGCGGCGCAAGGCGGCCGACGCCTTCCTCCAGGAGCTGGCGACGCTGTCGCCCGGCGACCTCGTGGTCCACGCCGACCACGGTATCGGCCGCTACGAAGGGCTGACGCAGATTCCCGTCAGCAGGGTGCCGCACGACTGCGTCGCGCTGGAATATGCGCGCGGCGACAAACTTTACGTGCCGGTCGAGAATATCGAGCTGCTGTCGCGCTACGGCAGCGAGAGCGAGGGCGGCGCGACCCTCGACAGCCTCGGCGGCGAGGCGTGGCAGCGGCGCAAGGCGCGGATGAAGGAGCGCATCCGCGCGATCGCCGGCGAGCTGATCAAGACCGCGGCGATGCGCGCGACGCGCCCGGGCATCGTCGCCGAGCCCGACTCGTCCTATCCCGCGTTCGTCGACCGCTTCCCTTACGAGGAGACCGACGACCAGGACCGGGCGATCGCCGACGTCCTCGCCGATCTCGACGCGGGAAAGCCGATGGATCGCCTGGTGTGCGGCGACGTCGGCTTCGGCAAGACCGAGGTCGCGCTGCGCGCCGCGTTCGTCATGGCGATGTCGGGCAGGCAGGTGGCGCTCATTTGCCCGACGACCTTGCTCGCGCGCCAGCATTACACCAACTTCGTCGAGCGGCTGCAGGGGTTCCCGATCAACGTCGGGCGCCTGTCGCGGCTGGTGTCCGCCGCCGAAGCCAAAAAGACCAGGGAGGGCGTCGCCGACGGGACGGTCGACATCGTCATCGGCACCCACGCGCTGCTCGCCAGGAGCATCCAGTTCAAGCGGCTAGGCCTGGTGATCGTCGACGAGGAGCAGCATTTCGGGGTCGCCCACAAGGAGCGGCTGAAGGCGCTCAAGGCCGACGTCCATGTCCTTACGCTCACGGCAACTCCGATCCCGCGCACGCTGCAGATGGCAATGAGCGGGCTGCGCGACCTGTCGGTGATCCAGACCCCGCCGGTCGACCGGCTGGCGGTACGGACCTACGTCACGCCGTGGGACGCGGTGGTGCTGCGCGAGGCGCTGTTGCGCGAACATTATCGCGGCGGGCAGAGCTTCTTTGTCGTGCCGCGCGTCGCCGACCTCCCCAACATGGAGGAGTGGCTGCGCGAGCAGGTGCCCGAAGTGAAGTTCGTCACCGCCCATGGCCAGATGAGCGCGAGCCAGGTCGAGGAGCGGATGAGCGCCTTCTACGACCGCAAATATGACGTGCTGCTGTCGACCACGATCGTCGAAAGCGGGCTCGATATCCCGAGCGCGAACACGCTGATCGTCCATCGCTCGGACCGCTTCGGGCTTGCCCAGCTCTACCAGTTGCGCGGGCGCGTCGGCCGCTCCAAGGCGCGCGCTTACGCCTATCTCACCATGCCAACGGACCGGTCGATCACCGAAGCCGCCGAGAAACGGCTGCACGTGCTTGCCGAGCTCGACAACCTCGGCGCCGGATTCCAGCTCGCCAGCCACGACCTCGACATTCGCGGCGCCGGCAATCTGCTCGGCGACGAGCAGTCGGGGCACATCAAGGAGGTCGGGTTCGAGCTTTATCAGTCGATGCTCGAGGACGCGATCGTCGAGCTCAAGGCCGGCGGCGCGGCCCGGCCCGAGGAATTCACGCCGCAGATCAGCGTCGACGCCCCGATCCTCATCCCCGAGCATTATGTGCCCGACCTCGACCTTCGCATGGGCCTTTATCGCCGCCTCGGCGACCTTGAGGACCGCCCCGGCATCGACTCCTTTGCGGCCGAGCTGATCGACCGGTTCGGCAAGCTGCCCGACGAGACCGCGAACCTGCTGAAGATCGTCGAGGTCAAGCTCAACTGCCGCGCCGCGAGCATCGCCAAGCTCGACATCGGGGCGCGCGGGGCGGTCGTGACTTTCGCCCCGGACGGCTTTCCCGACTTGGCCGCCCTGCTCGGCTACATCGAACGGCTCAAGGGCGCCGCGCGATTGCGGCCCGACAGCAAGCTCGTGGTGTCGCGCGACTGGCCGACCCCCGCCGCCCGCCTCAACGGCGCGCTGCAGCTGGCGCGCGGCCTCGCGCGCGTCGCGGCCGCCGGCGAAGCGTCGAAGAGAGAGCTCGAACCAGCCTAGGCCGCTGCTTCGACCTGCGCGGCGTCGGCGCGGCGGCGAGCCGAGGCGGCATCGCCACATCGAGACGGCCGGCATCGTGCGCGAGGGAACGGCGCCGGGAAATATATTGCGCGCGGTCTGTTGACTTGTCAGATTAACGACCAGGCGGAATATCCACAATGTCCGACAAGGCGCCCAAGGACAAAGAACAGAAGGCCGCCGAGGCCGACGTCGAGCATTTCAAGGAAGACCTCGGGCCATTCGTCGTCGCGGCCGAAACGACGCGCATGCCGATGATCTTCACCGACGCCAAAAAGCCGGACCATCCGATCATTTTCGCCAATGACGCGTTTTTGGAGCTTACGGGCTACGACCGTGACGAGGTGCTGGCGCAGAGCTTCAACTTCCTGCTGCCGGAAGCGCCGGACCGCGGCGATCTGGACGAGATCGAAGCGGCGTTCAGGGGCAAGGAAGACTGCGCCGAATCCCGCTATCTTCGCAAGGACGGAAGCGAATTCTACGCGACCATATTCGTCCAGGCGGTCAAGGACAGGGCCGGCAAGATCGTTCAGCATTTCGCATCGCTGGTCGATACGACCAGGCATCACCGCGCCCAGGAGCACGCCGCCAGGCTGATCGACGAGCTCAATCACCGGGTCAAGAATACGCTGGCGACGGTTCAGTCGATCGTCGACCAGGCGGTGCGCAATTCGCCCGATCCTCGGACCGTGCGCGAATCGATTAAAATGCGGATCGCGGCGCTGTCGCGATCGCACGACCTGCTGGGCCGCGAGAAGTGGAAGGGCGCGGGCCTGCACGATTTGGTCGTCCAGGTGCTCGAGCCGTTCGGAGTCGCCGACGGCCATGCCGAGCGCTTCACGATCGAAGGCGAAAACATCCGGCTGTCGCCCAAGGCGGCGCTGGCGCTCGGCATCGCCTTCAACGAGCTCGCCACGAACGCGGTCAAATACGGCGCCTTTTCGAACGACGCGGGGACCATCTCGATCGCATGGACGCTCGAGGACGAAACCGGCGGGCGGCGGCTCAACCTGCAATGGCGTGAGAAGGATGGGCCGCCGGTCAGGCCGCCATCCCGCAAGGGGTTCGGCTCGCGCGTGCTCGAGCAGGGGCTCGCCCACGAGCTCAACGGCAAGGTCGACCTCGCCTATCGCCCGAGTGGCGTCGTTTGCATCATCGACATGCCTGCCCCACAAGCGGTGCTCGATGGATGATCAATTGCTTGCGGACAGGCGGGTCCTGATTGTCGAGGATGAAATGCTCGTCCTGATGGCGATCGAGGACATGCTCGACGATCTCGGCTGCACGTCGGTCGCGGCCGCGGCGAACATCGAACGGGCGCTGGCCTTGATCGAGGCAGAGCCGTTCGACATCGCGATCCTTGACGTCAACCTCGACGGCAAGCGCAGCTATCCCGTCGCGCAAGCCCTCAACAACCGTGGCGTCCCGTTCGCCTTTTCGACCGGCTATGGGGGCCACGGCGTCGACGAAGGCTATGGCAATCGCTCAGTGCTCAGCAAGCCTTATGACAACGCGCAGCTGGTAAAGGTGCTCAAGGCGTTGCTGGAGCCTGCTGAATCGTCCTCTTCCGCCGCTGGTTAAGCCGCTTCGACCTGGGCGGCGGTGACGAACCGCAGCAGCTCGTCATGAGTCAGCGCGCCGGCGCCGATGAAGCCCTGGTAGAGGTCGCAGCCCCATTCCGAGAGCAGGGCGAGCTGCGACGTGCTTTCGACACCTTCGACGAGCACGCTGAGGCCGAGCTCGCGGGCGAGGCGGATCAGCGCTTTCACGACGATGCGGTCGCGCTCGCCGGTGACGATGTCGACGATCAGGCCGCGGTCGATCTTCAAGATATCGAGCGGCAGCCGCGTCAGATAGGCAAGGCTCGCATAGCCGGTGCCGAAATCGTCGACCGCGATCTTCACGCCGGCTTCGCGAAGCCGCGCGAGCCGCTCGGCTAAGGCATCGTCGCGCGCCAGCAGCGCGTTCTCGGTGATCTCCGCGGTGACCCGGGCCGGCTGAATACCGGCGGTCGCGATCTCTTCGAGCAGCCAGTCATCATAGCTGTCCCGCGCGAGCTCGGCCGCGAGCACGTTGATCGACACCGAAAGCTCGCGCAGCGGGCCTTCCCACGCCGCGGCGGCGCGCAACGCCTTGCGCTGCACCAGCCGCGACAGGCGCTCGTCGAGGCCGACGGCGGCCGCCCGCGCGAACAGCACGTCCGCCGACGGAGCGATCGACGTTCGCGCCAGCGCCTCGGCGCCACTGACCCGGCCGGTCCGCGGTTCGATCAAGGGCTGGAACAAGACCTCGACCTGCTCGTGGGCGATCAGGCTCTCGAGCAGCCGGTCGGGCATCGGCGCGGCGGGCGCCTGCGCCGGCCGGTCCGACGCCCGCCTCCCCCACTCGAATACGCTATCCCACTTCAGCATGTGCGGGGGCGTAACGCGGCGCGACAGGCGCCGGAACCGGACGCCGGATGCGCGACCCGAAACGGGACAGTGACGCGCTGCGCCAATCCGCTTATGTTCGGCGCCCGGCAAGGACTGCAAGGAACGGCGGCTTGAACGCGGACGCGCCCGCCCCGGGCGAGGACAGACAAGCGGACCTCACCGCTGCCGGCATCGGCCTCCTGTCGTCGAACCGCGACGTCGCGCAGGCCGCCGAGGCGCTGCTGCGCAAGCGCTACGGGTTCGCTGCGGACGAGGCCGCGACGACCTGGGTCGCGCTCGGCGGCGACGGCTTCATGCTCCACACGCTGCACCGCATGCTCGAGGGCGAATGTTCGCATTTGCCGGTGTTCGGGATGAACCGCGGGACGGTCGGCTTCCTGATGAACGAATGGCGGCTCGACGGCCTCGCCGAGCGCATCGCCCGCGCCAAGGCGATCCGCGTCGCGCCGCTCGAGATGCGCGTCACCACCGTTGGCGGCGACACCTTCACCCATGCCGCGATCAACGAAGTCTCGCTGCTGCGCGAAACCCGCCAGACCGCCAAGATCGAAGTGCTGGTCAATGGCCACGTCGTGCTGCCCGAACTGGTCTGCGACGGCGTTCTGGTCGCGACTCCGGCGGGCTCGACCGCCTACAACCTGTCCGCCCACGGCCCGATCCTGCCTTTGCAGGCGAAGATGCTGGCGCTGACCGCGATCAGCCCGTTCCGCCCGCGCCGCTGGTCGGGCGCGATCCTGCCCGACGAGAACAACATCTGCTTTCGCGTCCTCGAAGCCGAGAATCGGCCGGTGTCGGCGGTCGCCGACCAGATCGAGGTGCGCGACGTCGCCAAGGTCGAGATCCGCCTCGACCGCGAGCGCTCGCTGACCCTGCTGTTCGACCCCGAGCACGCGCTCGACGAGCGCATCGCGATGGAGCAGTTCGCGACCTGAGCAGGGACTGTCCCCGATTCGGGGACTGTCCCTCTAGGCCCTGTCCCTTTAGTCCCTTGCCTTTCGGACTCCCCGCGCTATCTAGCCCGCGCTGCCCTGTGGGGCTGCTCCCCGGTAGCTCAGCGGTAGAGCGTTCGACTGTTAATCGAATGGTCGCCTGTTCGAATCAGGCCCGGGGAGCCATCTTCCTTCGCAATTCAGCCTTCGAGCGCCGCCATCAGGCTGGCATTGCCGCCCGCTGCGGTGGTGTCGATGCAGGTCACGCGCTCGGTCGCGAAGCGGGCGACGTAATGCGGGCCGCCGGCCTTGGGCCCGGTCCCGCTCAAGCCCTCGCCGCCGAACGGCTGGCTTTCGACCACCGCGCCGATCTGGTTGCGGTTGACGTAGAAATTGCCGACCCGGGCATGCTCCTCGACATAGTCGCGCACCGTGTCGACCCGGCTCTGCAGGCCGATGGTCAGGCCGTAGCCGGTGGCGTTGATCGCATCGACGACCTCGCCGAGCTTTTCGGCGGCGAACCGGATCACGTGAAGGATCGGCCCAAAATTCTCGCGATTCAATTGGCTTAGAGACGAAATTTCATAGAATGCAGGAACCACGAAACAACCGTGAGCGGCCGCTTTCGGCGGCTCCAAACGGCAAATCCGTTTCGCATTCTGGTCGAGCCACTCGAGGTGGTCGTCGAGCGCTTTCTTGGCGCCCTTGTCGATGACCGGCCCGACGTCGGTCGCAAGGTCGCTCGGGTCGCCCACGTCGAGCGCGCGCATCGCCCCCGCGATCATCGCGATCATCTGATCGGCGACTTCCTCCTGGACGAACAGCACCCGTAAGGCCGAGCAGCGCTGCCCCGCGCTCTGGAATGCCGAGGAAATGACGTCGCGGGTGACCTGCTCCGGAAGCGCCGAGCTGTCGACGATCATCGCATTCTGGCCGCCGGTCTCGGCGATGAACGGGATGATCGGCCCGTCACGCTCGGCCAAAGTGCGGTTGATCGTCCGCGCCGTCTCGGTCGACCCGGTGAAGACGACCCCCGCGACCAGCGGATGCTCGGTCATCGTTCCGCCGACGACCCTGCCCGAGCCAGGCGCGAGTTGGACGATGTCCTTGGGAATGCCGGCCCGGTGCATCAGCTCGACCGCCAGCGCGCCGATCAGCGGCGTTTGCCCGGCCGGCTTGGCGACGACGGCATTCCCCGCGGCCAGCGGCGCAGAGACCAGGCCGGTGAAGATCGCCAGTGGAAAATTCCAGGGGCTGATGCTGGCGAACACCCCGCGGCCGTGCAGCCTGAGCGCGTTCTGCTCGCCGGTCGGTCCGGGCAAAGGCAGCGGCCTGGCGAACTGGCGGCGCGCTTCGGACGCATAGAAACGCAGGAAATCGACCGCCTCGCGCACCTCCAGCACCGCGTCGACCAGGGTCTTCCCCGCCTCCCGGATGCAGAGCGAGAAGAATTCCTCCGAATGCTCCTCATACAAATCGGCGGCGCGGTCGAGCAGCCGCGCGCGGGCCTCGCCGCCGAGCGCGTCCCACCGGACCTGCGCCGAATGGGCGGCGCGCACCATGCGGTCGACGTCGTCGCCGTTCGCCTCGAACACCGTCCCGACCTCGATCCGGCGGTCGTGCGGCGCGGTTATTGTTCTGCCTTCGCCGGTCCCGAGCGTCGGTTTCGCCGTCCAACGGCGCTGTTCGAGCGGTTCGAGCCGCTCGAGCAAAGGCTCGCGGACGAGCGGGTCGGACAGGTCCACTCCGGCGCTGTTGTGACGGGCGGCGCCGAATATCTCTCGCGGCAGGATGATCTTCGGGTTGCGCTTGGGCTCCAGTGCCTCGAGCTCGGCGACCGGATCGCGCACCAGCTCGTCGAGCGACACCTGCTCGTCGGCGATGCGGTTGACGAACGAGCTGTTGGCGCCGTTCTCGAGCAGCCGGCGGACGAGATAGGCGAGCAGCTCCTTGTGGCTCCCGACCGGCGCATAGATGCGCACCGGCGTGCGCGGATCGCCGATCGCCTGCTCGAGCTCGGCAAGCTCCTGGTACAGCGCTTCGCCCATGCCGTGCAGCCGCTGGAATTCGAACGGCGTCTTGCGGGCGAGGCCCTTGATCGCCGCGATGGTGTTGGCGTTGTGGGTCGCGAAAGCCGGGTAGATCGCGTCCTCGGCGGCGAGCAGCTTTTTCGCGCAGGCAAGGTACGAAACGTCGGTCGCGACCTTGCGGGTGAACACCGGATAGTCGGCCAGGCCGGCGACCTGCGCGGCCTTGATCTCCGTGTCCCAATAGGCGCCCTTGACCAGCCGGACCATCAGCTTGCGGCCGTGCGCCCGCGCCGCGTCGACGACCCAGTCGCACAGCGGCCGGGCCCGCTTCTGATAGGCCTGGATGGCGATTCCGAAGCCGCCCCAAGCGTTGGCGAACAATTCGTCGTCGGCGAGCAGCGCCTCGAACACGTCCATCTGCAGCTCGAGCCGGTCCGCTGCCTCGGCGTCGATGGTCAGATGGACGTCGGCCTGCGACGCCTTGAGCGCGAGCTCGCGCACCACCGGGACGACCGCGGCCACCGCGTCTTTCGCATGGGTATATTCGAACCGCGGATGGAGCGCGGTGAGCTTGACGGAAATGCCGGGCGAGCGGCGAAAGCCGTCCTTGGCCTCGGCGCCGATGCGATCGAGCGCGGCGCGGTAGGAATCGGCGTAGCGCTCGGCATCCGCATAGGTCTTCGCGGCCTCGCCGAGCATGTCGAAGCTGTGGCTGAGGCCGCGTTTGCGCTCGGGCTCGGCGCGCCTGAGCGCTTCGTCGATGGTTCGCCCGAAGACGAAGTTGCGGCCGAGGATTTTCATCGCCTCGCGCACAGCGGCGCGCACCACCGGCTCGCCGAGCCGCCCGACGGCGCGGCCCAGCGCCGCCTTCCAATTGTCCGACCGGTCGTTCGCGCCTTCGAGCACCTTGCCGGTCAGCAGCAGCGAGAATGTCGCGGCGTTCACGAAGGCCGAGCCGGATTCGCCGAGCTTGTCCGACCAGTCGGGCCCGGCGAGCTTGTCCGCGATCAGCTCGTCGGCGGTGTGCGCGTCGGGGATTCGCAGCAGCGCCTCGGCGAGGCACATCATCGCGATTCCCTCGTCGCTGCCGAGGTCGTAGGCATGGAGGAAGGCGTCGATGCCCGACGGCTTTTCGGCGCGCACGCCCTTGACGAGCGCCTTCGCGAGCACGGCGACCTCACCGTAGATCGGGCGGATATTGGCCTGGGCCAGGCGCTCGGCGACGACCTCCGCCTCGTCGGCGCGATAGGCGCGCCTCAGCTCGGTCCGGTCGATCGCCACGGCGGCTGCCGCGGCCGTCAGGCCAGCTGCCCGTGGCAATGCTTGTATTTCCGGCCAGAGCCGCACGGGCACGGCGCGTTGCGGCTGATCGGCGCCTCGACCACGCCGCCTTGCGCCTCGCCGCGCGGCATCTGCGGCTGGGGGATCGCCATCGGCGGCAGGTTGGAGAGGATCGCGCCCGTCGCGGCGTCGATGTCGGCCGTGTCGTCGTCGCCCGAGAACGGATCGAGATGCTGGGTGATGAAGTCCGGAAGCACCGGCGGCGGGGGCGGCGGCTCGAGTTGGAGCTGAGCGCGCATGAGGACCCGGGTGACCTCCTCGCGGATCGAGACGAGCAGCCGCTCGAACAACAGGAACGCCTCCTGCTTATATTCGTCGATCGGCTTCTTCTGCGCGTAGCTCCTGAGGTGGATGACCTGGCGCAATGCGTCGAGCGTCGCGAGATGCTCCTTCCAGTGATGATCGAGCGTCTGGATCAGGATTTGCTTTTCGACATCGTTCCAGCGCTCGGGCTCGACCTCGGCGAGCTTGGCCTGCATCGAATCGTCGGCCAGCTGCTGGACGCGCTCGGTGACCATCTCCGGGTCGACCGCTTCCTCCTGAAGCCATTCGTCGACCGGCGGCTGGAGTCCGAACACCGCGTCGAGGCTGTCCTTCAGCCCGTCGACGTCCCACTGTTCGGGATAGGTGCCTTCGGGGCAATGGACCGCGACGATCGCCGCCGCGGTCTCGGCGCGCATGTCGGTGATCACCTCGCTGACGCTTTCGGCGTCCATGATGTCGGCGCGCTGCTCATAGATGACCTTGCGCTGGTCGTTCATCACGTCGTCGAATTCGACCACCTGCTTGCGGATGTCGTAGTTGCGCGCCTCGACCTTCTTCTGCGCGGTCTCGATCGCCTTGCTGATCCACGGGCTGACGATCGCTTCGCCGTCCTCGAGATTCTTGTTCATGATCCGCGCGAACATCGTCTGCGGCCCGAAAATGCGCAGCAAATCGTCGTCGAGGCTGAGATAGAAGCGCGACAAGCCGGGGTCGCCCTGGCGGCCCGAGCGGCCGCGCAGCTGGTTGTCGATGCGCCGGCTCTCGTGGCGCTCGGTGCCGAGGACGTACAACCCTCCCGCGTCGAGCACGCGCTGCTTTTGCTCGGCGACTTCGGCCTTGATCCGCTCGATCGCCTGGTCGCGCTCCGG
>DASTID010000106.1:0-18105 GCA_035717905.1 Sphingomicrobium sp.
ACATATGTGGGTTATATGTGCCACGATAACGGTGAATGCAACGTTACGTTGCAACCAGTTGCACCGTTAATTCGCCATATAGTGGGCAATTACGACGATTTCGTGGTTTCGCTGATAACGTTGCCAAAGGGGCCTCTTTGAGCCGTTCAGCCGTGTATGGCTCCATTCCCGAAGCATAGAGCCATATCCATTGATGACGTTATCAATGGGGACCCCTTTGGCCAGCACTGTCCAAAATTGGCAAATTTGCCAACTCTGGCCAACGGTGGCCAACTACTGAGTGTAATATATTAGTGCCGGAAATTCGACGAACGAACCTGATGGTCAACCGGCGGGAAGGGTCAGGCGCGCGAGCAGCCCGCCGAGGTCCTCGCTTTCCTCGAGCCGGATCGAGCCGCCGTAGATTTCGGCGACGTCGCGCACGATCGCCAGGCCAAGACCGGTGCCGGGCTTGCCGGTGGTGTCGAGCCGCGCGCCGCGGGTGAACAGCGAGCCGCGGTCGGCCTTCGGAATGCCCGGACCGTCGTCCTCGATCTCGATGTCGACGTTTCCGCCTCTCGGCTTCACGGTCACGAACACTCGTCCGCCGCCATATTTCGCGGCGTTCTCGACGAGGTTGCCGAGCATCTCTTCGAGGTCCTGCTTCTCGACCCGCACCTCGGCGTTTCGGTCGCCGGCGATGTCGACCGTGACATTCTCATAGAGGCGGTCGACGGCGCGCTGCACGGCCTGGAGGCTGTCCCAAACACGCGCCCGGGCCTGTGCCGAGGCGCGCCGTCCGATCGCGCGGGCGCGGGCGAGGTGGTGATCGACCTGGCGCCGCATCACCGCCGCCTCGCGGCACACGGTGTCGATGAGGTTCGGGGCATGCGCCGTCGCCGCGTTGGTGATGACGGTCAGCGGAGTCTTGAGTGCGTGGGCGAGGTTCCCGGCGTGGCGGCGCGCCTCCTCGGCCTGCGCCTCGCTGTGCGCGAGCAGCTGGTTGATCTCCTCGGTCAGCGGGCGGATCTCGGACGGGAAGTCGTGGCCGATGCGGGTCTTGGTGCCCGAGCGGATCGATGCGACCTCGCGGCGGACCCGGCGCAGCGGCCAAAGCCCGTAGACCGTCTGCAAGGCCGCCAGCACGAGGAGCCCGATGCCGAGGGCGGTGAAGCTCCAGATCAAAGTCGAACGAAGCCGGCGAATCTGCTGGTCGATGGTTTCGCGAGTCTGCGCGACCTGAAACCGCCAGCGCACGTCCGACCCGGGCAGGATCGCGTCGCGCTCCGCGATGCGCAGCGGCTCGGCATGATCGGCGCCGGAAAATTCGTTGCTGTCGTAAAGGTGCGGCTTGACGTCGGCATGGTTGGCGACGACGCGCAGCCGCCGGTCCCACAAGGAGCGCGACGCGAACGTATCGGCGCTGGCGCCGCTGATCTGGAAATAGAGCCCCGAATATGGCTCGACGAAACGCTGGTCGGCGGGCGGGCGGTTGAAGCGAACTTCGCCGTCCGGGCCGATCTCGGACGACGCGATCATCGAATTGAGGACGAACACCAGCTGGTTGTCGAAGCTGTCGACGATCGAACGCGACAGCACGCGGTCGAGCGCGAAGCCGCCGAGCAGGAGCAAAGCTGCGATCCACAGCGCGGCGACGCCGATGATGCGCCGGGTCAGCGAGCCGATGCGCCGACGCGGCGATCGCGGCGGACTGGCGGCTCCCTCGTCGGCCGCCGCCGTTGCCGGGGCGGCGTGCTCGTTCAACTGCTTTTGTCCTCCGGCTCTTCGAGGCTGTAGCCGAGCCCGCGGATGGTGGTGATCACGTCCGCGCCGAGCTTTTTGCGGATGCGCGTGACGAACACCTCGATGGTGTTGGAATCGCGGTCGAAATCCTGGTCGTAGATATGCTCGATGAGCTCGGTCCGGCTGACCACCTTGCCCTTGTGGTGCATGAGGTAGGAGAGGAGCTTGTACTCCTGCGCGGTCAGCTTGACCGGCTCGCCGGCCTTGGTGACCTTGCCCGAGCGGGTGTCGAGGCGGATGTCGCCGGCGGTGAGCTCGGAGCTGGCGTTGCCCGACGAGCGGCGGATCAGCGCCCTCAGCCGCGCGATCAGCTCCTCGGTCTGGAACGGCTTGGCGAGATAATCGTCGGCCCCGGCGTCGAGCCCGGCGACCTTGTCCGACCAGCTGTCGCGCGCGGTGAGCACGAGGACGGGCATCTTGCGCCCCTCCTTGCGCCAGCGGTCGAGCACGGTCAGACCGTCGATCTCGGGCAGGCCGAGATCGAGCACCACCGCGTCATAGCTTTCGGTCGAGCCGAGATAATGGCCGTCCTCGCCGTCGGTGGCGAGATCGACGGCGTAGCCGGCGCCCTCGAGCGTCGAGCGGAGCTGCCGCCCGAGATTGGGTTCGTCTTCGACGATCAGAACGCGCATGCATGCTCCCCGGAGCCGTTCATCTTCGCGCCGTCAACCCGCGTTGCGGCGAAGAGTTGCTTATCCGGAACAACTGGGAAGCAGCGCGCAAATGTCAATCGGCGGCGTCTTCGCGCGGGACGTTCGTCGATTCGGCCTTGCGCGGCGCGCGAGCGCGGCCATGCTCTCGCCCTCTGCACAGGAGCTTCCGCATGCCGTTTCCATCCGCCGCCGCCCGCGCCTTGCTGATCGGGTCCGCGATCCTGCTCGCGCCGGGCGCCGCTTTGGCGTCCGCCCCGGTGCCGGCCGCTGTCGCTTCATCTCCGTTCGACGAGCTCGAGACGTTCATGCGAGTCTATGAGCGGGTGAAGTCGAGCTATGTGAAGCCGGTCGACGACCACATTCTGATCAAGGGCGCGATCGACGGGATGCTCGCCGCGCTCGACCCGCATTCGAGCTACGCCGAAGGGCTCGATTACAGCGATCTGCAGATCATTTCCGACGGCAATTACGGCGGGCTCGGTGTCGTCACCACCGTCGATGACGGGCTGGTGAAAGTGGTGTCCACCACCGAGGATACGCCGGCATGGCGCGCCGGGATCAAGTCCGGCGACTATATCACGCATGTCGATGGCAAGCTGATGTACGGCCTGGACCTCGACGAGGCTACGGCCAAGCTGCGCGGGAAGCCAGGCTCCCAAGTGCAAGTGACCGTCCGCCGCCAGGGCAGTCCCAAGCCGATGGTGCTGAGCCTGGTGCGCGGCATAATCGACGTCGCGCCGGTCAAGTGGGAGGTCCGCGACAATGTCGGGATCATCAACCTCAACGTCTTCAACGGGAAGAGCGGCGAGGAGACGCGCAAGGCGATCGAAAAGATCGACGCCGCGACCCACGGCCGCGCCACCGGCTACATCCTCGACCTACGTTCCAACGGGGGCGGGGTTCTCGGCGAGGCGGTCGAGATCGCCGATTTGTTCCTCGACCAGGGCGAGATCGTGTCGCAGCGCGGCCGCACCGGCGACGGGATCGAGCGCTATTACGCCCGGCCCGGCGACCTGACCAACGGCCGGCCGCTGATCGTCTTGATCGATTCAGGCAGCGCCTCGGCCTCAGAAATCGTCGCCGGAGCGCTGCAGGACCATCATCGCGGCCTGCTGCTCGGCGAGCGCAGCTTCGGCAAGGGCTCGGTCCAGTCGATTTACCAGATGGGCCGGGAACGGGCGCTGCGCCTCACCACCGACCTTTATTATCTGCCGTCGGGCCGCTCGATCCAGGCGGGCGGAATCGAGCCGGACATCGTCGTTCCGCAACTCTCCGACGGCGACCGCGACGCCCGCTTCGACGTGCGCGAAGCCGATCTTCGCCAACATTTGATCGCCGAAGCCGGGGACGATGACGCGCTCCTCAGGCGCGAGGATCCGCCGAGCCCGCGCTTTTCGGTCACGGCGGCCGAGCTGGAGAAGCGCGGGGTCAAGGATTTCCAGCTCGATTATGCGGTCGACGTGATCCGCCGGCTCGACCCGGCCAATCTCGCCGAATCGCCGATCGCGGGTGCACGACCGACGTCCGGGTGACGGCAGCTTGGGCCGCTAGGGCTTCGAACGCTGAATGATTCGGCCGGTCCGGGGATCGACATCGACCCAGATGACGCGGCCGTTGCGAATGAACTTCATCCGGACGGTACCCTGGCCGTTCATCTCGGGGCCGAGATAGTCGGCGCCATCCATGAAGGGCATGACCCGGCGCTCGAGCTGCGGAAGCGGCATCGAGCGACCCTCGCGCTTGGTCTTGAACGCCCGGTCCGCCTCGCGCGGCTTGTCGGCCAGCGCGGGGGCGCTGGTCAGGCCGGCGGCGAGCACGGCCGAAAGGAGAAGGGTACGAAGCAGGGTCATTACGCGACTCTTATGAGCGGCGTTTCTAGCAGAGCGCATTGAATAGGCTATGAATGTCGCTGAACGGTCGCGTTAAGGGTTACACCAGTGGCGCGATTGCCACGCCGCCGCCATATGGCGCCGATGCCCGCGCCGACCCTCTCCTATGAAGACCTCGGACTGATCCAGGGCGAGGGGTGGCTGTTCCGCCACCTCGACCTGTACATCGGCGAGCGCGACCGGCTCGCGCTGATCGGCCGCAACGGCGCGGGAAAGACGACCTTGCTCAAATGCCTGGCCGGGCTGATCGACCCGGACGAGGGCAAGCGCACGATCGTTCCCGGAACCAACGTCGTGCTGCTCGAGCAGGACCCGGCGATGACCGGGTTCGAGACGCTTCGGGAGTGGGTTCTGCACGGCCCCGGCGCGCCCGAGCCGCACGACGCCGACGCGATCGCGCACCGGCTCGGGATCGACCTCGCGCGATCGGTGGCGACCGCCAGCGGCGGCGAGCGGCGGCGGACGGCGATCGCGCGCGCGCTCGGCGCGAAGCCCGACGTGCTGCTGCTCGACGAGCCGACCAACCATCTCGACCTCGGCGCGATCGAATGGCTCGAGGAGTGGCTCAAGCGCTTCAAGGGCGCGTTCATCGCGATCAGCCACGACCGGACGTTCCTGACGCGGCTGACGCGTAGCTGCCTGTGGCTCGACCGCGGCGAGCTGCGCCGCGCCGAGATCGGCTTCGGCGGGTTCGAGGCGTGGACCGAGCGTGCCTATGAAGAGGAGGCGCGCGCCGCCGAGAAGCTCGACGCCAAGCTCAAGCTCGAGCTCCACTGGCTGCAGCGCGGCGTGACCGCGCGGCGGCGGCGCAACCAGGGGCGGCTCGCCAAGCTCAACGAGATGCGCGCGCAGCGCGCGGCGATGCTGGGCGCCCAGGGGACCGCGAAGCTCGCGCTCGCCAAGGATGACGTGCGCTCGAAGACGGTGATCGACGCCGAGGGCGTGTCGAAGAGCTTTGGCGAGCGGGTCATCATCCGCGATTTCTCGCTGCGCATCCAGCGCGGCGACCGGATCGGCGTCGTCGGGCCCAACGGCGCGGGCAAGACGACCTTGCTCAAGCTGCTGACCGGCGAGCTCGCGCCCGACAGCGGGACGGTGACGAAGGCCAAGACGCTGAGCGGCATCGTCATCGACCAGCAGCGCAAGCTGATGGAGCCGGAGCGGCGGGTGAAGGACGTGCTCGCGGGCGGCGGCGACTGGATCGAGGTGCGTGGGCACAACAAGCACATCAAGGGCTATCTGACGGAATTCCTGTTCGACCCGGGAATCGCCGACGCGCCGATCGGCTCGCTGTCGGGCGGCGAGCGGTCGCGGCTGCTGCTGGCGCGCGAGTTCGCGCGGGAGGCGAACCTGCTGGTGCTCGACGAGCCGACCAACGACCTCGATCTCGAAACGCTCGACCTGCTGCAGGAAGTGATCGGCGATTATGACGGGACGGTGCTGATCGTCAGCCACGACCGCGACTTCCTCGACCGGACGGTGACGGTGACGCTCGGGCTCGACGGCTCGGGCCGGGTCGACATCGTCGCCGGCGGCTATGAGGATTGGGTCAGGACGAGGTATGAAACAGCCCGTACCCCGGCGAAGGGACCCCATCAAAGTAGTACTTTGATGGGACCCAAGGCCGGGGCCCAGACGGCGCGAAGCGCCGAAACTTCAAAGCAGGCTTCGCCTCTTGGACCCCGGCCTTCGCCGGGGCACAAATTGTCCTACAAGGACCAGCGCGATTACGATCGGCTGCCTGGCGAAATTGGGCGGCTCGAGGCCGAAGTCGCGGCCGACGAGGCGGCGCTGTCCGACCCCGACCTCTACTTGCGCGACCCCGATCGCTTCGCCCTGCTGACCGAGCGCATCGCGCGCAACCGCGCCGAGATCGAGGCCGCCGAGCTGCGCTGGCTCGAGGTCGCCGAGCTGGCGGAAACGCTGGCGCGCTAGCGAATCGGCTCGCCCAGCTCGAGCTCGCGGATGAAGCGCACCGGCGGCGAGCCGTGGCTGAGCGCGGCATCGTGGAACGCCTTGAGGTTGAACCCCGGGCGTTTCTCGGCCGCGGCGCGGAAATCCTTCCACTCCTGGTAGCCGACGAAATAGGTCGGCAGCTGCGCCGAGCTGAGCTGCATCCGGACCCACTTTCCGGCCGCCTCGCGCTCTTCCTGGAACGCGGTCCTGGTCATCAGCGCCATCGCCTGGTCGCGCGTCATTCCGTCGACGTGGAAGCCCTGGTCGAGCAGCGCATTCACCGGCATCCGCATCTGGAACTTGTAGTGCGCCAGCAGGTAACGCGGATCGCGGTCGAGATAGCCGGCGTCGGCCATCACGTCCTGGCCGTAGCACGCCCAGCCTTCGATCATCGGTCCCGACTGGAGAAAGGCGCGCAGCCGAGACTTGTACTGGTTCGAATGGGCGAGCTGCAGCAAATGGCCGGGCACGCCCTCGTGCAGCACCAGCTCGTGAATCGCCCATTTGTTATATTCGCGCAGGAACGATGCGGTCTGCTCCCCGGTCCAGTCGGGCGGGATCGGCATGACCGCGAAATAGCCGCTCTGGTCGTTTTCGAGCGGCCCCGGCATGTCGGCGTAGGCGACCGACGAGCCCCGCGCATATTCGGGCATTTCGATCGCGCGGAAGGTCGCGCCGGGGAAGCTGACGATGTCGTGCGATTTGACGAACGCTTCGGCGTTGGCGAGCGATTCGGTGGCGAACGGGAGCACCTGGTCGCGCTGGGGCGCGTCGGCATAGACGATCGCCATGCCCGCCTCGATCACCGCCTGCTGTTGTTCCGGCGTCGGGTTCGCGGGCGCGTCCGGAGCCCCGGCCTGGCCTTTGAGCATGCCGGCCGCGACGTCGTACATCTTTGCGCGGAGATCGCGGACTTCCTGCTCGGCGCGCGCGCGAATCTCCTGCCTGCTGAGGGGCGAGGCGAGCGCCAAGCGCAACTTTTCGTCGTAGAGCGCGGCGCCGAGCCGCTCATTGCCCGTGGCATTCGGGACCAGCTCCTTATCGAGCCAGGTCTGATAGTCGGCCACCTCGGCCTTCGCGGCCGCCGCCGCCTTGTCGAGCCGCGCCTGGTCGTCGGGCGGAAGCGCGGACTTCTGCGCGACAAACCCGTCGATCAACGCGTTGAGGCCGGCATTTTGCTTTGCCGCGGTCTGCGCGTGAATCTTGGGCACGCGCGCCGGGACCAGCGCCTCGCGCGCCTGCTGGAGGAAGGTCGGAAGGGCTTCCAGGCGCCCGATCGCCGAACGCAGCCGGTCGGGAAGCGGCGCGAACTCGCGCGCCGTCAGGTTGAACAGCGCGGCGCCCGCACCGCCCGCGTAATTGAGCGGGTCCCACGCCCAGTCCTGCAGCCGCTCGTCGCTGAAAATCACATAGTCGAGCGCTTCCTTGAGCAGAATCGCGTCGACCTGATGCTCGCGAGTCAGCTTCGTCTGGTCGAAGCGCGCGAGGTCGGCGGATGCCTGCTTGGCGAAGCCGTTGAGCGCGGCGCGGCCGCTCGCCGACACGTCGGGCAGCCGGTCGTCGTAGCGGTGATCGCCGAGCTGCGTCGCGGCGACCGGCTGAAGCTTCAGAATCTCGTCGACGACGCGGTCGCCGAACGCCTCGAAGCGCGCGTCTTCGGTTGTCGCCTCGGCCGTAGCCGCCGGCTGAGCGGCGATCGAAGCCGGAATCGCGGCAGCGCCGATCGCAAGTGCAAGCAGGTAACGCATGAAGGCCCCTCCCGATCTAACCGCGCCGACGCTGACGGCGGGCGGCGCGATTGTCCAGCGTCGCGCGCGTCAGGCGTCGGACAGCTTCGCCTCGGCGCGCCGCCGTCACAAGGCCGCGCTGCCCGTAGAGAGAGCTACGCTTGCAGACGATATTGCTTGAGCAGGTCGTAGAGCGTCGGACGGCTGATCCCGAGCAGCTTGGCCGCGCCCGAGATATTGTTCTCGGTGCGGCTCATCGCCTGGCGGATCGCCTTGCGGTCAGCTACCTCGCGCGCGGCGCGCAGGTTGATCGGCGGCGCTTCCTGGGTCGCGGCGCCGGGCAAATCGAGGTCCGCGGCGCTGACGCTGCGGCCCTCGGCCATGATGATCGCGCGCTTGATGCGGTTCTCGAGCTCGCGGACGTTGCCGGGCCACGCATGAGCGTCGACCGCGGCCACGGCCTCGGGCGAAAGCGCCTGCACGCCGGGATTGAGCTCGCGGCTGAAGCGATTGACGAAATGGCGCGCGAGCAGCGCGGCATCGCCGGCGCGCTCCGCCAACGACGGGATTTTCACGACGATCTCGGCGAGGCGGTAATAAAGGTCCTCGCGGAAGCGGCCCTCGGCGATCATCGCCTCCAGATCCTGGTGGGTGGCGCAGACGATCCGCGTGTCGACCGCGATCGGCTGGCGGCCGCCGATGCGTTCGATCACCCGCTCCTGGAGGAAGCGCAGCAGCTTGACCTGCAACGGCAGGGGAATGTCGCCGACCTCGTCGAGGAACAGGGTGCCGCCTTGCGCGAGCTCGATCTTGCCGATGTTCGACTTGACCGCGCCGGTGAACGCGCCGCGCTCGTAGCCAAACAGCTCGGCCTCGAGCAGGTTTTCGGGGATCGCGGCGCAATTGATCGCGACGAAGGCTCCGCCGCGCCCGCTCTGGTCGTGGACCGCCTGCGCGAGCAGCTCCTTGCCGGTGCCGCTGGCGCCGAGCAGCATGACCGAGACGTTGGCGCTGGCGACGCGCTCGATGGTCTTGGCGACCTTCAGCATTTCCGGCGCGGCGGTGACGATCGAGCCGAGCACGGCGCTTCCACCGCCGCTTTCCAGGCGACGGTTCTCGGCCTCGATCTCGTGCAGGTGAAAGGCGCGCGCGACGATCAGCCCGAGCTCGTCGATGTCGACCGGCTTCTTGTAGAAATCATAGGCGCCCATGCCGATCGCCTTTAGCGCGCTCTCGCGGGCGCCGTGCCCGGTGGCGACGATCACCTTGGCGTCGGGCTTGAGCCGAAGCACTTCCTCGAGCACCGCGAAGCCTTCGTCGGTCCCGTCGGGGTCGGGCGGCAGGCCGAGGTCGAGCGTGACAACCATGGGTTCGTGCATCCGCACCGCCTCGATCGCGCTCCGGCGGTCGCCGGCGCACACCACCTGATAGCCCTCGTAGGCCCATTTCAGCTGGCGCTGCAGCCCCTCGTCGTCCTCGACGACCAGAAGGACGGGAAGCTCGGTCTTGTCGGTCATGCGCGTTTCCGTGCTCTTGGCGCTTGCTCGACCGCGGCGGCGGCCGGAAGCTCGATGATGAAGGTGGTGCCGCGGCCGGGGCGGCTGTCGACCCGGATGCGGCCGGCCATGGCGCCGATCAGCGACCGCGCCTCGAACGAGCCGATGCCGAACCCGCCCTGCTTGGTCGAGACGAACGGGTGGAACAGCCGGTTGCGGACGAAGTCGCCGTCCATTCCGCAGCCCTTGTCGGCGATGCTGATCGCGACCGCGCCGTCGGCCTGGTCGACGCGGACGACGACCGGCTCGTCTTCGGGGCTGGCATCGAGCGCGTTCTGGAGCAAATGGCCGAGCGCCTGCTCGAGCGCGCCGGCGTCGACCTCGGCGCACAGGCTGGCGTCGCCGAGCAGCCGGACTTCGCGGTCGCGGCGCTTGGCGGCGATCGCTGATGACAGGATCGGACGCAGCGGCTGCGCCTCGACCCGCTGCACGCGCGCCGGGGCATGCGGCGACAGCCGCGCGAGCAGATCGTTCATTTTGCCGACCGAGCTCTTCAGCGTCGCGACCATGTCGGCGCGAAAATCGGGGTTGTCGGCGTGGCGCTCGGCGTTGCGCGACAGCAGCGACAGCTGGCTGACCAAATTCTTGATGTCGTGGAGGATGAACGCGAAGCGGCGGTTGAACTCCTCGAACCGGTGCGCCTTGGCGAGCGCCTCCTGGCCCCGAGCCTCCGCGAGCGAGCTCGCCGCCTGGCCGCCGGCGGTGCGCAACAGGTCGAAATCCTCCCAGTCGAGCGGCCGGCGATATTCGGGCGAAGCGAGGACGACCATGCCGATCAGCCGCTGATGGTGGACGAGCGGAATCCCGGCCCAGATGCAATCGTCGTCGAGCAGCGCCTGCGGCGCGCTGATCGCCCGGTCCTTGCTGCTCGCCCAGCCGCGGCGGAGCGCTTCGAATTCGAGGATTCGCCCGCGGCATTCGACCGCGCCCCAGAACGCCGAAACATTCTGCAGCCCGGCGTCGGCAAGCCGGCCGCCCGGCCAGTTCCACTCGGCGGCGATGACGAGCGACGCGCCGTCGTCGCTGACCAGCAGCAGCCCGCCTGGCGCGTCGACGATGTCGGCAAACGCCTTGATGATCCGTTCGCCGAGCGGCGGCGCATCGGCTCCGACGCGGCCGAGCGTGTCGGTGAACCGCAGCCATTCGCTGCGATAGTCGTAGCGATGCTCGAACAGATGCTTGGCGAGCTTCACCTTGACCCAGCCGCGCGCCCATTGCGACAGGACGAGCACGGCGGTGGCGATCATCATTGCGGCAAGCAGCGCGGCGGTGAGCGCGCTCGCCCAGTCCCAGCGGCTGCCGCGAAGCGCAGTGGCGAGCACCGCCATCACCGTGAAATAGGCGCAGATGCCGAGCAGCGAGAGCGACTGGAACGTCGCCGCCCGCGACAACCGAATACGCAGCGCCTTGCCCGCCGCGGGGCTGACGATGAACAAAGGCGCGATCAGCGCCATGAACAGCCCGCGATATTCGAACAGGGCCGCGGCGCCCGGCGCCCTCAGATAAGCGAGCGTGTAGAGGTTGAGGTCGTAGCCCCAGGTCAGCGCCAGCCCGAGCATCGCTGCGCGGATGCCGAGGCGGCTTTGCGGTGCCGCCTGGCCGTAGACGTTGTGGACCAGCACCAACGCGCCCGACGCCATGCTGATGCGCAGCAGCCGCTCGGTCGCGAGCACGTCGTCGGCGACGTCGGGATGAAGCGGCAAGGCGAGCATCAGCATGTTGAGGACGAGCTGGATGCCGATCGCCAGTGCGACCGCTCCGAACACCAGCCGGACCGCCCGCCGCGCGCCGTCCTGCAAGTCTCCGGAGATCGCATGGAGCAGCATGATCCACGACAGATTGCGGATCGTCTCGGCGGGGACGGTGACGTCATCGACCGGGCCGCGGATGGCGCTGATCGAGGCCCAGACGGCGGTCGCGAAATAAGCGCCGATGAGCAGGCCCGCGGGCCCTTCGATGCGCTGACGCAGCCGCCACAGCAGGATCGACACGAACAGGCACGCCGCGAGCGCGTAGCTCCAGAAGGCGATCAGCGCGTTCACCGCCGCACCAGTGTCAAGCTCACCGACATGGGTGCCGGTGTCGCTAAACTTTACAAATAAGTCGTGAACGCTTCCGCCATGCGGCCAATCGGCTATGTCGCCGCTGAAGGGAGATGCGGTCGATGCAAAAGCGCAAACTCGGCGGCAGCGCGATCGAAATCACGCCCCTGGTGCTCGGCGGGAACGTGTTCGGCTGGACCGCCGACGAGGCGACGAGCTTCGCGATCCTCGATGCGTTCGTCGACGCCGGCGGGACGATGATCGACACCGCCGACGTCTATTCCTTCTGGGTGCCGGGCCACGAAGGCGGCGAAAGCGAGCGCGTCATTGGAGCGTGGCTCAAGCGCAGCGGCAAGCGCGACAAGGTGCAGATCGGGACCAAGGTCGGGTTCATCGCCGGCCTCGCGCCCGACGTCATCCGCAGCGCCTGCGAAGCGTCGCTGGAGCGGCTCGGGACCGATTATATCGATGTCTATTACCAGCATAAGGACGACGACAAGGTACCGCTGGACGAGAGCCTCGGCGCGTTCGAAGCGCTTCGCCGCGAGGGAAAGATCCGAGCCGTCGGCCTGTCGCAGTTCGAGCCGCCGCGGCTGGCGCAAGCGGTCGCCACCGCCGATCGCAACGGCTTCGCCAGGCCATGCGTGGTGCAGACCTGGTACAATCTTCTCGAGCGCCGCAAGCTCGAAGGGCCGCTGCTCGATTCGGCGCTCGACGCCGGCGTTTCGGTCATGCCCTTTTACGCGCTGGCGAACGGTTATCTGACCGGCAAATACCGCAGCCGCGAAGACCTCGACAAATCGGTGCGCGGCCTGCGCAACATCGAATATCTGGAAGGGAAGGGCCCACGCATCCTGGCGGCGCTCGACGAGGTCGCCGCCGAGACCGGCGCCGCGCTCGGCGCCATCGCCATCGCCTGGACGATCGCCCGGCCCGGCATTGCCGGCGCGCTGGCAAGCGCGACGAGCGTCGAGCAGCTCCGGGACAGCATCGCCGCGCTGACGCTCGAGCTCAGCCCCGACCAACGCGCCCGCCTTGACGCGGCCAGCGTGGACGCAGAGCCCGCTTAGGAAACGGGCGCTAGCTCTTCTTCAGGACGTCGAGCGAGGCCACCGTCAGCGCTTCGATCGCGGTGGAGATCACGGCGTCGGCGTCGGGCGCCCACAATGGGCTGTGGAGGCCGGGCAGCCTGGTCTCGTCGCCGCCCGCGGCCTCCCACTTGTCCCTCGGCGTTCCGCCGACCCAGAAGATCACCGCCTGCTTGCTTTCGTCGGCGCGCCAATATTGGCTGAAATCCTCGCTCGCCATGATCGGCTTGGTCTCGACCACGCGCTGGGCGCCGAAGTGATCGGTGAACAGCGTCCGCAACCGGTCCGAGAATTGCGCGGTGTTGAAGGTCGACGGCGCGGTCTCGGAGATGGAGATTTCCGGCATCTTGTCCTCGGGAAGCCCCGCGGCGATCGCCTCGCCGCGCGCGATCCGGCGGATTCCGTCGATCAGCTTCTTCTGCACCTCGACGGGATAGGAGCGCACGGTCAGCTGCAGCTTGGCCTCGTCGGAGATGATATTGTTCTTCGTTCCGGCGTGAAAGCTGCCGACGGTCACGACGGCGGGGTCGAACGGGTTGTTCTCGCGGCTGACCAAAGTCTGCAGGGCAAGCACGATGCGCGATGCGAGGACGATCGGGTCGCGCGTGGTCTGCGGATAGGCGCCGTGCCCGCCGACCCCGTGGACGGTGATGTTGACGCTGTCGACGTTGGCGAGCGCATAGCCGGGCGTGATCCCGATCTGCCCCGCCGGGAGCGACGCCGCATCGTGGAATGCGAGGATGTAATCGGGCTTCGGGAAGCGGGTGAACAGGCCGTCGTCAAGCATTGCGCGCGCGCCCTCGACCGTCTCCTCGCCGGGCTGGAGGATCATCACCAGCGTGCCCGACCACCGATCCTTCATCGCGGCGAGCCGGCGCGCGGTCCCGAGCCAGCTGGTGACGTGCGTGTCGTGCCCGCAGGCGTGCATCACGCCGGTCTCGACCCCGGAACGCGATTTGCCGCGCACTTTCGAGGCGAAGGGCAGGCCGGTCTGCTCGGTCACCGGCAGCGCGTCCATGTCGGCGCGCAGCAGCAGCACCGGGCCGGGCCCGTTCTTCATCACCGCGACGACGCCGGTCTTGCCGACATGCTCGCTCACCTCGAAGCCGAGCTTGCGGATCTCGGCGGCGAGCTTGGCCGGGGTGCGCACCTCCTGCATCGACAGCTCGGGGTTGGCGTGGAGGTCGCGGTACAGCGTCATCAGCTGCGGCATGTCCGCATCAATCGCGTCGGCGAGGGTCGCCGCATCGGCAGGGGTCATGATCATCGCTCCGGCAACACATAAAAGCAGCTTTTTCATCATCCCCCTCCAACCGGAACCAGCTCCATCACGTCGAGCTGGGATTCGAAATGCGGCCGCGGCATCAGCAGCCGCCAGCGCGCCGGCCCGACCCGCTCGACGAAGCCGGCGACGTTGCGGGTCTCGTCCTGGCCATATTGCATCGCCTCGACCTCGTCGCCGAGCGCGAGGGTGCCGAGGAACACCTCGCGCACCACGTCCGCCGGGAAGATCAGCCCGACCGGCCGCTGCGAGCCGCTGAGCTTGGTCAGCAATTGCAGGCCGCTGTGGGGCGTGACCCGGCAGGCGAAGGCCGGATAGGCGATATAATCGAGCAGGCCGGGCGCTTTCGCCCCGAGCTTGATCACCCGGCAGCGGTAGTCGCCGTTGGGAATGGAGGGATTGGCCAGCGCCGCGTCGGGCTCGAGCAGCGCGCCTTCGCGCGCGATCTCGGCGCCGTGGCCGGCGGCGCGCGCAGCGGCGAGCGCCTTGACGAACGTCGACCGCCAGTCGCGCAGCCGCTCGCGGTCGGTGGAGGACGCCACCGCGCGCCAGTCGTGGGTGGTTTGCGATACCATCCGCGTCGGCTGCTCGACGAGCGCGCAGCCCGGCAGGGCAAGCACCACAGCAGCGAGCAGCGCGATACGCATCGTGCGGCAGCCTATGCCGCCGTCCAGCCGCCGTCCATGCCGAGGTTGGCGCCGGTGATCGACCGCGCCTCTTCGCGGCAGAGGAACAGGACGAGCGCAGCCACTTCCTCGGGCGTGACGAAGCGCTTGGTCGGCTGGGCCGCGAGCAGCACGTCGTCGATCACCTGCTCGCGGGTGAGGCCTCGCGCCTTCATGGTGTCGGGGATCTGCGCTTCGACCAGCGGCGTCCACACATAGCCTGGCGACACGCAATTGACGGTGATTCCGGCGCGCGCCGTCTCGAGCGCGACGGTCTTGGTCAGGCCGGCGATGCCGTGCTTGGCGGCCACGTACGCGCTCTTGTTGGGCGAGGCGACGAGGCTGTGGGCCGAGGCCGTGTTGATGATCCGGCCCCAGCCCCTGTCGCGCATGGCAGGCACGGCGAGGCGGATCGTGTGGAAGGAGGCCGTGAGGTTGATGGCGATGATCGCATCCCATTTTTCGGGCGGGAAGCTGTCGACCGGGGCGACGTGCTGGATGCCGGCATTGTTGACCAAGACGTCGATCGGCCCAAGCTCGTCGGCGCAGCGGCGCATCATGCGCTCGATCGCCGCGGTGTCGGACAGGTCGGCGCCATCGTGAACCGCGCCCAGCTCCTCGCCGATGCGCGCGATTTCCTGCGGGTCGCCGAAGCCGTTGATCATCAGCTTCGCGCCCTCGGCGGCGAGCGCCTTGGCGATCGCCAGGCCAATTCCCGATGTCGAGCCGGTCACCAGCGCTGTCTTGCCTTCGAGAATCATGGCGCCCGCAATGACGGCGTGCGGCCGAATTGCAACCGTGGCGACGCTCGCGCATTGGGCGACAGGACAGGAGGGCGCGATGCGGTTCGGCGATCAGCGCGAAAGCAGCAATTTCGAGGACGTGACCGGCCGCAGCGGCGGCGGGTTCGGTTTTGGCGGCGGCGGCGGCAATGCCCTTGGGTGCCTGCTGCCGCTGATCGCCAGCCGCTTCGGGATCGGCGGCGTCATCGTTTTGGTGATCGGCTATTTCCTGTTGAGCTCGCTCGGCGTGCTCGGCGGAGGAGGGGGCGGGGGCGGACTCGTGCCGTCATCGCAGCAGCAGCAAAGTGCGCCCGCCGGGCAGAGCACGCTCGATCCCAACACCAGGCGTTTCATGCTGCAGGTGCTCGGCTCGACCGAGGACACGTGGAGCAAGCTGCTCGGCGGCCGTTACCAGCCGACGACGCTCGTCGCCTACTCGCAGGCATATCGGTCGGGCTGCGGCGCGGCGCAATCGGCGATGGGCCCGTTCTATTGCCCGACCGACCAGCGCATCTACCTCGACACGGACTTCTTCAACGAGCTGGCGCAGCGCTTCCAGGCGCCCGGCGATTTCGCCATGGCCTATGTCATCGCGCACGAGGTCGGCCATCACGTCCAGGACCTCGAGGGCACGCTCGGCCAGGCGCACGACCTCCAGGCCCGCGCCGGCGAGGCCGAAGGCAATGCGGTCCAGGTCAGGGTCGAGCTGCAGGCCGACTGCTATGCCGGCGTGTGGGCCGCCAACGCCAAGACTCCGCAGGGCCAGTCGGTGCTCGAGCCGGGCGATTTCGAGGAAGGGATGCGCGCCGCGGAGGCGATTGGCGATGACACGCTGCAGCGACAGACGCAGGGCCAGGTGATGCCCGACAGCTTCACCCACGGCAGCTCGGCGCAGCGCATGGCCGCGCTGCGCACCGGAATGCAGAGCGGCGATCCGGCGGCTTGCAGGTTCTAAGACATCCTCCCCTCGACTTCGAGGGGAGGAATTACACCTTCACCAGCATCTTGCCGGTGTTCGCGCCCGAGAACAGGCCGAGGAAGGCGTCGGGCATATTCTCCAGCCCTTCAACCACCGTTTCGTGCGATTGGACGGCGCCGCTCGCCAGCCACGGACCCATGTCGCGGTAGAATTCGTCGAGGCGCGGCACATAGTCGCCGTACAGGAACCCGGTCATCGTGACCCGCATCGCGATCATCCGGATCATGTAGCGAAACGCGGCCGGCTCGCGGCTGTTGTAGCCGCCGATCATTCCGCACAAGGCAAAGCGGGCGTGGAGCCTGGCGCGGGCGAACGCCGCGTCGAGATGATCGCCCCCGACATTGTCGAAATAGACGTCGATCCCGTCGGGCGCCGCCTCGCGCAGCGAAGCGAGGATCGGGCCCGCGCGGTAATCGATCGCCGCGTCGGCGCCGAGCGAACTGACGAAGGCGCATTTAACCTCGCCGCCGGCCGAGCCGATCGCCGTCATGCCCTTCAATTTCGCGATCTGGACCACCGCCGAGCCGACCGCTCCGGCCGCGGCCGAGACGAAGACGATGTCGCCGGCCTTGGCCTTCGCCACGTCGAGCAGGCCGAAATAGGCGGTCGCTCCCGGCACTCCGAGATTGCCGAGGAAATCCTGCGGCCGGGCGCCGATGTCGGGAAGCCTGGTCACGGCTTTCGCCGGAAGCACCGCTTCGTCGCGCCACCCCGCGAAAAGCGACACCAGCTCGCCCGGCGCGAGACCGTCGGCGCGGGATTCGACGATTTCGCCGACCGCGCCGCCGTCCATCGGCGCATCGAGCGCGAACGGCGGAATGTACGACTTCGCCTCGTTCATCCGCCCGCGCATGTAGGGATCGACCGACAGCCACAGGTTGCGAACCCGAACCATCCCCTCGTCGAGTGGGGGCAGGTCGATCTCGCGCAGCGCGAAATTGTCGGCGGTCGGGAGCCCTTGCGGGCGGCTCGTCAGGTGCCAGGCTCTGGCCATGCGCGTCTCCTTCGTCCGGCTGCTCTTACGCCCGAAACGCGCATAAGAAAGGCCCGGCGGCGAAGGGGAAACACCGCCGGGCCAGCTTGCCTCCGTCACGCAGAGGCTAGGGCTTAGCGCCGATCGTAGGTTCCTTCGAAGCTGCGATCGAGCACGCGCGGACCGATCTCGCCCTGGTCCTCGCGTTCGAACAATGCGCGGCTGCGGCTCTCGTCGCGCCAGCGATTGCGCGCCTCGTCCGCCGAGCAATCGAGCATCACCTTGTCGCCTTCCACCCGGTCGATGTCCGCGCAGCTCAGCGAATGGTGGACGCCGCCGCTTTCCGGGTCCGACTTGGTCAGGATGAGGCGGTCGCCGGCGGTGCAGTCGACGGTGCCGACATGCTCGTCGTCGCTGCCGACGACCTCCATATGCTCGCGGATCTGGCCGAGCATGCCGCGCTTTTGCTGACGGCGGTCGCGCCAGTTGCCGAAGTCGCTTTCGAACTTCGACTGATGCTCGCGGCGATAGTCGTCATAGTCGCGGTCCAGCTCGCTCATGTGACGGTCGCGCCAGGAGTTGTAGTGCGGGTCCTCGTGGCGCGAGCGGTCGGACGAGTCCGACGTCCCGGCCCGGCTGGTGCGGCGATATTCGTCGCGGCCCCACGGGCTCTGCGAACGGTCGCGATCGCTTTCGCCCAGTCCGCGCGCGCCGCGGCCGTAGCCGCTGGC